>JAMPHJ010000021.1 GCA_023663465.1 Muribaculaceae bacterium
ATACATATTCAACACAAAAGGGATATTTTGTAAAATATCAGTGGAACGAAAGGAAGCGGTTTGGTATAATTAAAATCACAGAGCATTCAAGAAATCTACAAAAGGAGCAATCCCATGAAACAAAACCACCAAACCGATAAAAAGAGAACGGGATTTCGCAAAGATATATTAGAGGATATTATGGATTTAGATGCGGATGAGACATTTATGGACGAAGAAGATGTCGAAGCGGACGAAGCGTGGGAAACGGAGTTGGGGGAGCTTGTCAATAAGAAACTGCTGCTTGTCATAGCAGCGCTTGGCGTATTGGTATTGATTGTGGGGACTATTGTTTTATCCAGTGTGCTTAGGGGGCAGAAAGAGGACGCGGCAAGCGTAGAAGCGAATGCCGCTTTGGATACGTTTCAGGAAGAAACGCCGCAGGAGCCGGAAAATACGCCTGAAAGCCTGGCATCGGATGAGCAGGATGGGGAAAATAATACCGTAACACCGGCGGACGATTCTTTGAAAATATCGGAAGGCGTGGAAGGGGAAGCGTCCGTAGGAGCATTGGACGATGAGCAGGATCCGCAGGGTTCCGGCGCAGCCGGCAAGGAAGAGAGCGGTGCGGAAGTAACGGTAGTAGGTATCGGTGAGGGGGAAAATGCTGATATTACGATGGGGATAGATGTGTCCAAATATCAGGGGACGATTGACTGGAGCAGGGTGAAGGCTTCCGGGGTGGATTTTGCCATGATTCGTGTAGGATATCGGGCGAAGTCCACGGGGGAAATTTTTGAAGACCCGACCGCAAGATACAATATGCAGGAAGCGCAGGCAGCAGGGATTAAGATAGGGGCTTATTTCTTTTCTTCTGCGGTAACGCCGGAGGAAGCGAAAGCGGAAGCCGCTTTTACGAAAAATATCATTGCCAGATACCGGATTACCTATCCGGTGGCATATAATTGCGAGGATTTTCTTTCATCGGACAGCCGGCAGTATGGTCTGGACGCTGCGGCAAGAACCGCGCTTGCATGTGCTTTTCTGGATGAAGTCGCTGCTGGGGGATATACGCCGATGTTTTATGCTTCCAAGGGGGAGCTGGATCAAAATGCGCAGTGGAACACGGATACGCTGGCGGCGAAATATAAAATATGGGTGGCGCAGTACCCGGAGCAGCCTTATCCGGTCACGGGTGCATCCACTTATGCGGGAACCCATGTGATGTGGCAGTATACAAGTCAGGGCAATGTAGACGGGATTTCGAGAAAGACGGACGTAAATCTTGCTTATTTCGGTTATGATAAGGAAGCGGAGGCAAAAGACGATACGCCGGCGGAAACGGTAGCGGCAAATCCAGAGGTGGGAATCATTTTTACAGAAGTGAACGAAACGGTAACGGCGAAGCAGGAGACGAATCTTCGTACCGAGCCTAGCACGTTAAGCGATGCGACTATCGTGGTCAGGCTTGTGCACGGCGATACGGCGCAACGGACGGGAATAGGGCATAATGGCTGGTCGAGGGTCATTTACAACGGGCAGACTTTATATGCGGTGACAAGCTACTTGACGACGGATATGGAAGACACCGGGCAGCAGGCGCCGCCGCAGGGACCGATTTATACGCCGGTGAACGAACAGGTAACGGCGAAGATGGAAACCAATTTGCGGACGGAGCCGAGTACGGCAAGCGATGATACGATAGTGGGAATGCTTCACAATGGGGAAACGCTGACGAGGACAGCAGTGGGCGACAACGGATGGTCGCAGTTGGACTATAACGGGCAGACGGTATATGCGGTCAGCAGTTATCTGATGCTGGCGCAGTAAGCGGCGGCGGGAATGGAAAGGTCACAATATGGAAAAAGCCTATAAGTTGGAATTTGCGGGGGAGCGGAAAGGGAGCCTGTATGTAAACTGCTGCGGATTGTCTAAGACGGAGCCGCTGCATAGTTTTGGTCCGGCATTAAAACCGCATTATCTGATTCATTATATTTTGAGCGGCAGAGGGAAATTGGTCATCGGCGGCAAGGAGTATCCGCTAGAAGAGGGATACGGCTTTCTGATTACGCCGGACGAGCTTGCTTTTTATCAGTCGGATGAAAAGGAGCCTTGGACTTATGTATGGGTAGGATTCGGCGGCATACAGGCGGCGGAGTATATCGAGAGAATGGGTCTGTCCATCCGGCAGCCTGTGTTTCAGTCGGACCGTTCGGAGGAGTTATACCAGATTGTAAAGGACATGATGGAGCATAATACCTTTGGGACGTCCAACGATTTGCGTAGAAACGGGCAGCTGAGTATTTTTTTATCCGTGATTGCAGAAAGCGCCGCGGTATCCGAGAAGGTGGAAACGGACGGCTCCAATCTTTATGTGGAAAAGGCGATTGCCTTTATCCAGGGTAATTACTGTAATCCCATCAAGGTTACGGACGTGGCGGATTATGTCTGTATTAACAGGAGCTATTTGTACACGCTTTTCCAGAAGTGGGTGGGGATTTCGCCCCAGCAGTTTCTGACCACGTTTCGGATTACGAAGGCGACGGAGCTTTTGCGGCTGACGTCCCTGCCTGTGGAGAGTATCGCTTTTTCCTGCGGTTACAGCGACCCGATGGTCTTTACGAAAGCCTTCCGGCAGATGAAAAAGATGTCGCCGACAGCGTATCGGAAAGAGGCGCTGAAAGGGGAAGGCAGGCGGAATAAGGAGCATTTGAAACAGGTGGAGGAGTTTATTAGTCAGATTAGTAGTTTAAATGGGTGACAGGAAGATTAAGCTGGGGCGGCAGGGCGGACATGAATCCCGCGAAGGCGCGCTTGCGCTCCGTGAAAAACGCAGCGGTACTAGGTTCAAAAGCCGCTTTGCGTCTTTTTTACCAAGGACCGGCGTTTTTCAAGGATCTTCGTGGGATTCATGTCCGCCCTGCCTATTTCATGGTAAAGAGCTGGCTGGAAATTGGTTTTTGCGGTTAAGCAGTTTAAATAGTTAACATTTTGACAAGTATATAGAACAAACGGATATTTTATCCAGGCGAATTATTTTATATTATAATACTAGAAAATTACTTCGCGATTATCTTGGGAATTTTCTATGATATAGAGAGGTGATTCTATGAGATGGGAAAAGCGAACAACCGATTGCGCAAAATTGCGCGAAGGCTATGGATCGAGAGAAGGAAGTACAACAAATAATATGGGTAAAGGAGAAGGGGTATGAAAGAAAAAGTTTTACAAAAATTTGAGGAGTTGTTTGGGGACAAGGAAGACGTGCGCGTGTACTTTGCGCCGGGGCGCGTCAATATGATTGGGGAGCATACGGATTACAACGGCGGACATGTTTTTCCCTGCGCATTGACAATCGGGACATATGCGGCGGCAAGGAAGCGGGAAGATGACAAGCTGCGTTTTTATTCCATGAATTTCGAGAGGCTGGGTGTGGTGGAGTCTTCCATTGTCGGATTAAAACCGGAAAAAGAAGCGGATTGGACGAATTATCCCAAGGGTGTTATGTGGGCGTTTGAGAAGAGGGGCTTTAAGATGCCGTGCGGACTGGACATTGTTTTGTATGGGAATATTCCGAACGGTTCCGGGTTATCTTCTTCCGCATCTTTGGAAGTACTGACGGGCTATCTGCTGCGGGATTTATTTGGATTTGATGTGACCAATGTGGATTTGGCATTAATCGGGCAGTATTCCGAGAATCAGTTTAACGGTATGAACTGTGGTATTATGGATCAGTTTGCGTCCGCAATGGGCAAAAAGGATCATGCAATTTTCTTAGATACGGCGGATTTGTCTTATGAGTATGCGCCGCTTGTCTTAGATGGTGCGAAGATTATCGTGACCAACAGCAATGTAAAACATAAGTTGGTAGACTCTGAATACAATGTCAGAAGAAGCGAGTGTGAGAAAGCGTTAGAAGAGTTACAGACGGTTGTTGACATTAAGGGACTCGGCGATTTGTCACAAGAGCAGTTTGAAACCCACAAGTCCGCGATTAAGGATGAAGTAAGGGTGCGCAGGGCAAAACATGCGGTCTATGAAAATCAGAGAACGATTCGCGCCGTGGAAGCTTTGAAAAACAATGACGTAAAACTGTTTGGCGAGCTGATGAACGCTTCTCATGTATCGTTGCGCGACGACTATCAGGTGTCCTGTGAGGAAATCGACGTTCTGGTGGACGAGGCATGGAAGATTCCTGGCGTCATCGGTTCCCGTATCACCGGCGGCGGATTTGGCGGCTGCACGGTCAGCATTGTAAAAGAGGAAGCCGTCACGGAATTTCAGGAGAAAGTAGGCGCGGCTTATCAGGAAAAAACCGGTAAAAAGGCGGACTTTTACGTTGTAGAAATCGGCGACGGTCCGAGCCGGCTGTAGAAGTAGTTTTACAGACTGTAAAAGCAATTTGCAATATAAGTAGTGTCGTTTGATTGGAGGAAAAAGGGCTATGATACAGACAAATATCAGGAAAATGGTGCAGTATGGTCTGAAGACCGGATTAATCAAAGAAGCGGATAAAATTTATACGACGAATAGATTGTTAGAGTTATTCCAGCTGGACGAGCTGGAAGATAATGACACAGATGTCACAATGGAGCCGGATGAGCTGGAAACCGTGCTGGGTGAAATGATGGATTATGCTTATGAGCATGGTATTATGACGGAAAACAGTATTGTCTACAGGGACTTATTCGACACGAAGATTATGAGTATGCTGGTGCCGAGACCGAGCGAAGTGATTGCGGAATTTGAAGAAAAATATGAAAAGAGCCCGCAGGAGGCGACGGATTATTTTTACAAACTGAGTCAGGATACGGATTATATCAGAAGATACCGTATCAAAAAAGACCAGAAATGGGTTGCGCCGACGCAATATGGCGATTTGGATATTACGATTAATCTGTCGAAGCCGGAAAAAGACCCGAAAGCGATTGCCGCAGCCAAAAATGCAAAACAAAGCGGCTATCCGAAATGCCTTCTTTGCATGGAAAACGAAGGCTATGCGGGAAGGGTAAACCATCCTGCAAGACAGAACCATAGAGTCATTCCGGTGACGATTCATGGGAGCAAATGGGGTTTCCAGTATTCCCCTTATGTGTACTACAATGAGCATTGTATCGTTTTCAATTCTAAACATATTCCGATGAAGATTGAGCACGATACCTTCTGCAAATTATTTGATTTTGTAAAACAATTCCCGCATTATTTCGTGGGTTCCAATGCGGATTTGCCGATTGTGGGCGGCTCCATTTTGAGCCACGACCACTTCCAGGGCGGACATTATGAGTTTGCTATGGCAAAGGCGGACGTTGAGAGGACTTTCAGTATCAAAGGATTTGAAGACGTGGAAGCAGGGATTGTCAACTGGCCGATGTCCGTTATCCGTATTTCCTCAAAAGATACGGAGCGGCTGATTGCCCTTGCAGACGTCATCCTGAATGCGTGGCGAGGCTATACGGATAAAGACGCGTTTATCTTTGCAGAAACCGACGGGGAACCCCACAATACGATTACACCCATTGCCAGAAAGCGCGGGGATAAATTTGAGCTGGACCTTGTTCTGCGCAATAACATTACGACAGAGGAACATCCGCTCGGCGTATATCACCCCCATGCGAAGCTTCACCATATTAAAAAAGAAAATATCGGTTTAATTGAAGTGATGGGACTTGCCGTACTGCCGGCAAGACTAAAGGGTGAGATGGAACAGCTTGCGGAAGCGATTCTGACAGGAAAAGATATCCGTAAGGATGAGACGCTGGAAAAACATGCGGACTGGGTAGAAGCATTTTTACCGCGTTATCAGGACGTGAACAAGGATACCATTATGGATATCCTGCATAAAGAAATCGGCAACGTATTTATGGAAGTATTAGAAGACGCCGGCGTCTATAAGAGAACCCCGGAAGGTCAGGCGGCGTTTGACAGATTTGTGGCGTCACTCTAAATGACAGAATCATCAGACGTGTGGCGCGCATAAATCCTATAGGAAATCATGCATGGAGTAAGAAAACACGGCGGAATCAGGCGATTCCTCCGTGTTTTTTGGACACGCAGTGTATGCGTAAAACGGATGGAATCATCCGTAGATATGCGATGCTTTATCCCGAATTATGGTTCGTCCGGGACGCCAAGCATACTGCAAAGAAAAGCATAGCAGTCTTCCTGCTGTTTATCATTCATTTTTCGATAGAGAGAAATAAGCCTTTGATATTTTTTCAGATTATGAATATGATCTGCAAGCAGAATATCGGCGCCTTTCCGCTCGTCAGAAAGGCAGAGAATGTAATCCGTAGATGTACGAAAAAATTTTGATAAATCCACTAATAGCATGGCGTCAGGGATACTGGCGCCGTTTTCAATTTTACTCAAAGTCGTCTGATTGGCGCCCAGGTATTCCCCCAGAACGCTCTGTGTCAGATGGTTTTCCAATCGAAGCTCTTTAATTCTTGTTCTCATTTGCAGCACCCTTTCTTATAGTATAGCTCTTTTTGCAGGAAAAAGTATGCCGATTTCGCATGGGGATATTTCGTAGGGAATATTTGCAGCATCTTTTCCCAATAACTACAGTAATTACTTAATATTTAACACGAAAATTAGGTAGAAAATGAAAAATTGTACTGAATATGGCAAAATTTGTACTTGACGGAGAGATTGATATAAATTTAACAATCGAAAATTTGAAAAAATTAATGAAAAAATGAAGTAAAACATCCTATTTTTTGAATGGTTTTAGAACTCATACTGTAAGAAATATGAAAAATCAGATTGTATAGTTATGGTTGATAGGATATAGTAATATAAAAGAATTAATGTCTTTACGGAAGTGTATTTGAACTTTATAAGTTTATTAATTATCGAATAAATTATTTGTTCTGGAGGTGTTCCCCTATGACGATAGAAGAAATTAAAAAAATGATAAATACAGGCGAAAAAATTGATGTTGAATTTAAAAAATCCGAGAATAATTTGAATAGGGATATTTATGAGTCTGTTTGTTCCTTTAATAATAGAAACGGAGGGAATATTATTCTTGGTATTGAGGATGGAACGAAAGAAATCCGGGGCGTCAATCCAGAACGAATTGATAAAATGCTAAAGGATTTTACAACATCGATTAATAATGCGAACAAGCTGAATCCGCCCATGTATCTTATGCCGGAAATATATGAAATTGATGGAAAGAAAATAATTTATATAAGAATACCAGAAGGCGCCCAGATTAGGCGCTTAAATGGTCGGATTTGGGACAGGACCTATGAAGGCGACATTGATATTACGGATAATGCAGAATTAGTATATAAGATGTATGCAAGAAAGCAAACTACTTATTTTGTAAATAAAGTTTATCCGAATCTTGGATTGGAATTTTTAGATTTTGAAGTGATAAGAAGAGCTAAAAAGATGGCAGTTTTAAGGGTGGATAATCATGCATGGGTTGATATGACGGAAGAAGAAATACTTAAAAGCTTAGGTTTAATTATTACTGACCCAGATACCGGCAAAGAGGGAATTACGCTTGCCGCGATACTATTATTCGGCAAGGATAGTACAATTATGTCCGTTTTACCGCAATATAAAACAGATGCCATTTTCAGGGTAAAAAACTTGGATCGTTATGACGACAGAGAAGTTATTATTACAAATTTGATTGACAGTTATCGAAGATTAATGGATTTTGGGAAAAAGCATTTAAATGATATTTTTGTTCTGGATGGGGACCAGAGCATAAGTGCCAGAGATAAGATTTTGAGAGAAATTATATCGAATATTTTGGCGCATAGAGATTATTCAAATGCTTACACAGCACAGTTTGTAATTGAAAAGGATAAGATATTTACCAGGAATAGTAATTTACCGCATGGTCATGGTGAATTACAGCTTAATAAATTTGAACCGTTTCCTAAGAATCCACCGATTTCAAAGGTTTTTAGGGAAATAGGTTATGCGGATGAGTTAGGTTCTGGAATGAGAAATACTAATAAATATACAAAACTCTATTCGGGCGGTACGCCAGTATTCATAGAGGGCAGTATATTTGAAATAATAATTCCGATGGAAGACGCTGCAGGTTTGCAGGTCGGCCCGGATATTGTGGATAAAGAAACTGACAAAGAAACTAACAAAGAAATAAAAACTAACAAAGAAACTAACAAAGAAACTGACAAAGAAATAAAAACTAACAAAGAAACTAGCATAGAAACCAACAAAGAAACCGAAGCCAGCAAAGAAACGTCGGGCAGGATTATTGAGATTATGCAAGAGTCGCCGGAAATTTCAATTAAAGAAGTCGCAGAAATACTGGATATATCGATAAGCGGCGTAAGATACCATATAAATAAGATGAAAAAAAGGGGAATGTTGGAACATCAAGGCTCGACAAAAAAAGGAAAATGGATTGTCCACGAGGTCTAAACTTATATGAAAATTCTTCTAACAGCCATCAATGCCAAATATATACACTCTAATCCGGCGGTATACAGTCTGCGTGCCTATGCGGGGGAAACGCTTGCGCCTTTTTTGGAAATTGCGGAGTATACGGTGAATCATAAAGAGGAAGAGATTCTGGCGGATTTATACCGAAGGAAACCGGACGTTATCGCCTTTTCCTGCTATATCTGGAATTGGAGCATGGTTAGCCGTCTTCTACCGGAGCTGCCTAAGATTCTGCCGGGCGTACATATCTGGCTGGGCGGACCGGAAGTTTCTTATAACCCGGACGAGCTTCTGGCAAGTTATCCGATGATAGGTGGCATTATGATCGGGGAAGGGGAAGAAACCTTCCGGGAGCTGGCGGCATATTATTGCGGGAAGGACAAGAACTGCGGCGGTGCACAAGACGCGGATAACAGTCTGAATAGCTTAGAAAGCATGGAAGGAACTGCTTACTGCAGCACTCTGGAAAGCATAAAAGGAATCGTCTACCGTGGCGGGGACGCTGTACATAGGGCGAAGCGGGAGCCTGTCGATATGTCGAAGCTGCCGTTTCTCTATGAGAATCCCGCGCCGTTTGAGAATAAGATTATTTATTATGAGAGCAGCAGGGGTTGTCCTTTTCACTGCAGCTATTGCCTTTCTTCCATTGATAAGGGAGTGCGGCTGCGCAGTCTGGATATTGTGAAAAAGGAGCTGCAATTTTTCCTGGATCATAAAGTAAAGCAGGTGAAATTTGTAGACAGGACATTTAACTGTAATCATGAACATGCGATAGCAATCTGGCGGTATTTGTCAGAAAATGACAATGGTGTCACAAATTTTCATTTTGAAATAGCGGCGGATATTCTTGGGGAGGAAGAGTTTGAGATTCTTTCGTCGATGCGTCCCGGTCTGGTGCAAATGGAAATCGGCGTACAGACGTTGAATACGGATACACTGCGGGAAATCCGGCGCACGACCAATCTTGTGAAATTAAAGGCTGCCGTAGAACGGATTCAGGGTTTTCACAATATCCATGTGCATCTGGATTTGATTGCGGGGCTTCCCTATGAAGATTACGAGAGTTTTGTCCGTTCTTTTAACGGCGTCTATGCGATGGCGCCGGAGCAGTTGCAGCTGGGCTTTCTGAAAATATTAAAAGGCTCCTATATGGCAGAAAAAGCGGCGGATTATGGAATGCAGTATAAAAGTACGCCGCCCTATGAAGTGCTTTCCACAAAATGGCTGCCTTATGAGAAGCTTTTATGTCTAAAACAGGTAGAAGAGATGGTAGAAATCTATTATAATAGTAATCAGTTCAGATATACGATGCCCGTGCTACAGACTGGATTCCCTGACGCGTATACCATGTATCTGCAGCTGGCGGATTTTTACCGCAGACGGGGGTATTCCCTTTTTTCACCGTCTAGAAGTTATCGCTATGAGGCGTTGCTGGCATATGCGGAAGAGGCGGGTCTTCGTATGGCTGGAAAAGAAGGTCTGCTGGCGCAGGTTCTGACATTTGATTTATATCTGCGGGAGAATATGAAAAGCAGACCGGATTTTGCCAGGGATTTAACGCCTTATAAGGCGCGTATCCGGGAGTTTTATAGGCAGGAAGAAGCGCAGAGGAAGTATCTGCCGGCGTATGCCGGTTATGACGCCAGACAGCTTGCCCGGATGACGCATATCGAATTTTTTGACTATCCGGTATGGGAAAAATCCGTCCCAGAGCGCATGAAAAAACTGGACAATCCTCAGCTGGTACTGTTTGATTACCATGTCCGGGACGCACTGACTTACGAGGCGAATTATCAAGTCGTGCCAACAAGCGTTTATGTCTGCTCTGCCGGTTCCTAAAGCTGAATGCTGACTGACAATTGATTTCCATGGAATTTTAGAGAGGAAGGATACGAGCACGGAAAGATAACGCAGTTCCTCATAAATTGATTTCCACGGAATTTTAGAAAGGAAGAATACCAATGACAAAACATACGAAAGCAATCTTAGATTTGCTGGACGCCCACTATGGGACGGATTACACTTGTTACTTACAGCATGAAAACGCATGGCAGCTTCTGATTGCAACGATGCTCAGCGCGCAGTGCACGGACGCCAGGGTGAATATCGTCACCAAAGACCTTTTTCGCAAATATCAGAGTATAGATGATTTTGCCGAAGCGGACTTAAAAGAGTTGGAGCAGGATATTCATTCGACAGGTTTTTACCATAATAAAGCGAAAAATATTATTGCGTGCTGCAAAGATTTGCGGGATAAATTCGGCGGGGAAGTGCCAAATTCCATAGAAGAGCTGACCTCTTTGGCGGGCGTGGGGCGCAAAACCGCGAACGTCATCCGCGGCAATATTTTTCACGAACCTAGCGTAGTAGTGGACACCCATGTGAAAAGGATTTCCAAGAAGCTTGGGATTACCAAAGAGGACGATCCGGTGAAGGTGGAAATGGAGCTTATGAAGGCGCTGCCGAAGGATCATTGGATTTTATGGAATATTCAGATTATTACGTTGGGAAGGCAGATTTGTAAAGCGCCTACGCCGAAATGCGAGGAGTGCTTTTTGCAGGAGCATTGTGCGGATTATCAGAAGAGAAATCCGCGCCGGAAACGGAGGGATATATGATAGATTCCTATGTATGCCTGGATTTAGAGACTACGGGACTAGACCCGAAGCGGGATAAAATCATCGAAATCGGCGCTATCCGGGTAAGGGATGGCGAGCCCGCAGGCGGAATGGAAACTTTTGTCAATCCGGGCAGGAAACTGGAAGAGCGGATTGTGGAGCTGACCGGTATCCGGGATGAGGACTTGGAAGATGCCCCCGACATATCCGAGGCGCTGCCGCAGCTGATTCAGTTTATCGGGGAAGATATTCTGCTGGGGCATAGTATCCTGTTTGACTATTCCTTTGTAAAAAGGGCTGCGGTCAATCAACGGCTGACTTTTGAGAAAAAGGGAATCGATACGTTGAAACTTGCCAGAAAATTTTTACCGGATTTAGAAAGCAGGAGCCTTGCGTTTCTATGCGGGCATTTTGGAATCGAGCATAGCGCGCACAGGGCGGCTGCGGACGCGAGGGCGACCATAGATTTGTACCGGAAACTGACGGAGCTTTTTTATGAAGGAAGTGAAGAGGCGTTCCAGCCTGTATTGTTATCTTATCGGGCCAAAAGGGAAACGCCGCTTACGATACCGCAAAAAGAGCAGTTATATAAATTGATAGACAAGCATAAACTAAAAGTAGATTATCAGGTAGACAAGCTTACCCGCAGCGAGGCAAGCCGTATCATTACTCAGATTCTTGCAGAATACGGACGATAGTGTTTTTCATGACCGATTGCAGGGACTCCGCCACCGGATAGAGCGTCTGTATTTTTTCGGGTGTGTTCTCTTCTTTGTATATCGTACATAGAAGTTTGTAGGAGCCGCTGATATCGGTTCCGGTGGAAACGGCAAATTCTAAGATATCCTTTGCCTGCGCCGGATAGCCTTTTTCATACAGATAGGACGCCCACTGGTTCAAAGTGCGGACAAGGATGGTATAGTTCTGGTCGTAGCGCATTAATAAATCGAGATTGGGCGCGCCGTATTTTAATTTCAAATCGGTATTGCTGATGCCGGTAAAATTGACGATTTTATTTTCGCTTAAAGTGCGCAGCGTATTCTGGTACTCGGCAATTTGTTCATCTTCCGCCAGAAGCTGCATGGGAAGCGTATCAAAGGGAATCGTGATATAGGCGAGGTCATCTAAGGATTTTTTCCGGGTATTGTTTGCCCGGCGTTCTTTGATAAAAAATTCCTGTTCCGCGGCTTCATCTAACCGGCTGCGTTTGACACGTTGGTAATTAAACCATATAACAAAGACGATAAAACTTGCAAAAAGGGGAAATTTCATTTATAATATCCTTTCAGTAAGCAGGGAGGTCTGGGTTGATGTTTTCATGGCATAATAAAAAGTCGAGGCAGATTATATCCGCCGTTATTATTATCGTGCTGATTCTGGCAATGGTGATGCCGCTTCTTCTGGCAACCATATAAGCCGTATAACAAGTTTTAGTGTAGCACATTTTTGGATGGGAAGCAATGGAAGGAAAATTTTAGTAAAATAGAATAAAAAGGAATGAAGAAAGGATGAGCGCGATGCGTGCATTAGGAAGAGGGCTTGCCATTACGGCGGCATTCTATATTGGAATTTTCTCACTGGGGATGACGGCGGATGCAAAGGCAAAGTCCGAGGAAAAAATAGAAGCAGGAATCTATGTGAATGACATTCATTTATCCGGGAAAACGGTTTCCGAGGCAAAGAAAGAAGTACAGGCGTATGTGGATTCTTTTGCAGATACGCAGATTACATTGAATGCAATGGATGGGGAGACCATCGTCACGACGGCAGAAGAGCTGGGACTGAAATGGAAAAATCAGAATATTATAGAGGAAGCGGCGGGTCTTGGAAAAGACGGCGATATTGTACGCTGTTATAAGGCGTTGAAAGATTTGCAATATGCCAATAAAGTTTATGACGTTGTTTTTGATTTTGACAGAAATAAGATTAAGAGCCTAATCGAAGAGCAGGGCGCGCAGTATGCCCAGGAAGCAATCGATGCGGCATTGGTAAGGGAAAACGATTCTTTTCGGATTACCGAAGGGCAGACGGGGATTCAGGTGGATGTGGACGCGTCCACAGACGCAGTCTATGAATATCTGACCCAGAATTGGGACGGCGAAGAGGAAAGTATTGATTTAGTCATAGAAGTTGTAGAGCCGCGGGGAACTGCAGAAGAGCTGTCTATGGTAAAAGATGTGCTGGGTACTTTTACGACAAGTTATTCCACATCGGGATCTTCGAGAAGCGCCAATGTGGAAAACGGCTGCAAGCTGATTAACGGCTGTACGTTGTATCCGGGCGACGAGTTTTCCGCCTATGAAGCGGTTTCTCCTTTTTCAGAGGCAAACGGATACTATATGGCGGGTTCTTACCTGAACGGACAGGTTGTGGACAGTCTGGGCGGCGGTATCTGCCAGGTTTCTACGACTTTATATAACGCGGTTTTAAACGCGGAGCTGGAAGTGACAGAGCGGTATAACCACTCCATGATTGTAACCTATGTGGAGCCTTCCGCGGACGCGGCGATTGCGGAGTCTTCAGGAAAAGATTTCAAATTTGTGAATAATCTGGACTATCCGATTTATATAGAAGGAAAGACGAACCCGGATAAAAAAATTACTTTTACGATTTATGGAAAAGAAACGAGGGACAGCAACAGAAAGGTTACTTATGAAAGCGTTGTGCTGGAAACGATAGCGCCCGATACGGAAGTGATTTATCAGGATGCAGGGCAGCCGGTCGGATATTGTTCCGTGCAGTCGGCACATATCGGCTATAAGGCGCAGCTCTGGAAAGTTGTCACAGTGGATGGCGTAGAAGTCAGCAGGGAGCAGGTCAACAGCAGCTCTTATAATAAGGCGCCAAGAAGCGCGACTGTAGGAATCGCAACCGCAGACCCTGCGGCATACAATGCGATTATGGCGGCAATCGCAACGAACAGCATCGACCAGGTGAAAGCCGTAGCGGGCGCATATCAGGCGACGGCGGATGCAGCGGCGGCACAGGCGGCATTAGAAGCGGCACAGGCGCAGGCAGCAGCGGAAGCACAGGCAGCGCAGCAAGCCGCACAGCAGGAGCAGCCACCCGCACCGGCGCCAGATCCGGAGGGGAGCGAGACCGCGCCGTAAGGTTTGGGGCATTTTGCGTGCATCGAACGAGACAGAGACGTCAAAGGTTGATTGGTTACAAAAACGGAACAGGCGGCAATTGTATGATGAGAAATGGGAAAGTATCGGAAAATGTACTCATACGTTCTGTTTTGAGAAAGATAAAGGGCAGAAGGGAAGAAGTAATATGCGGCGCAGGAATAGGGATAGACTGCGCCGTTTTATCGTTTGGGGAGGGGGAAGAAACCCTCTGCTCCACGAATCCTGTCTGCGCGCCCACAGATAGAATCTGTGTTTATGGGATTCACAGGGCGTTGAATAATCTGGCGGCGGCGGGCGCGGAGCCGGTGGGCGTCCTGCTTTCTTTCCTGCTGCCAGAAGGGATGGAAGAGAGTATCTTACAGGACATGATGCAGCAGGCGGAAAATATCTGCGCTGCTCATCATGTACAGATTATCGGCGGACATACGGAAACGGCGATGGGCGTCAGGGAGCCTGTTCTGAATGTGACGGGGATTGGGAAACGAAAGAGGGACTGTCAGACAGAGAAAGGGAGCGGCAGACCGGGGCAGGATGAGAAAGTCAGTAAGATGGAAATTGCCAGACCGGGGCAGGATGAGGAAGTCAGCGAGATGGGAATTGCCAGACCGGGGCAGGATGAGACGGTCAGTAAGATGGGCATCGTCAGACCCGGACAGGACGTGGTTGTCAGTAAATGGATTGGACTGGAGGGCTCTGTTAGGATTGCAAGAGAGTGCAGGGAAGCGCTGCGTCGTCGCTACCCAGAGAGAATGATAGACGAAGCGGCGGAATTTGAAAGGTTTTTATCCGTTATTCCGGAGGCCGCCACCGCCGTTAAGTCCGGCGTCTGCGGTATGCATGATGTTTCTCAGGGCGGTATTTTCGGCGCGCTGTGGGAACTGGCGGATAAGGCTGGCGTTGGACTGGAAATTGATTTGAAAAAACTGCCAATCCGGCAGGAAACAGTAGAGCTTTGCGAATTTTATGATTTAAATCCCTATGAGCTGCTATCGGGCGGCGCGCTTTTAATGACGACAGAAGACGGGACGGCGCTTGTATCGGCGCTCGGTAAAGAGGGGATTCCTGCGGTGATAGTCGGAAAGACTACGGCGGGAAACGACAGGGTACTCTACAACGAAGAAGAAAAACGTTTTTTGGAACCGCCTAAGGCGGACCAGATTTATTGTCTTTATCAAGAAAAGGGAAAGGAAAAGGTATGGGAGCAATGAGAGAAAAATTATTGGCAATGATTGAGAAAAACAGTCGTATTGATATGAGAGAGCTTGCCGTTATCATGGGCGAGGAAGAGATTGATATCGCGAATGAGTTGGCGGCATTGGAAAGCGAGGGAATTATCTGCGGTTATCATACGTTAATCGACTGGGAAAAAACTTCCATCGAAAAAGTGACGGCGCTTATCGAAGTGCGGGTAACGCCCCAGCGGGGGCAGGGCTTCGACAGCATTGCGGAGCGCATTTACAAATACCCGGAAGTCAACTCCGTCTATCTGATCTCCGGCGGATACGATTTGCTTGTTACATTAGAGGGGAAATCCTTAAAAGAAATATCCGGCTTTGTTTCGGATAAACTTTCCACGCTGGATACGGTACTGAGTACGGCGACGCATTTTATCCTGAAAAAATATAAAGACCACGGGACGATTCTAGCGAAAAAATATGAAGATACAAGAGAGAAGGTGACACCATGAGAAATCCGTTAGCGGAAAAAGTAGTGGGCATAAGGCCGTCGGGAATCCGAAAATTTTTCGATATTGTAAATGAGATGGACGACGTCATTTCTCTTAGCGTGGGGGAGCCGGATTTCGATACGCCCTGGCATATCCGGGACGAGGGAATTTATTCTTTGGAAAAAGGAAGGACTTTTTATACGTCTAACGCTGGATTAAAGAGCCTGAAGGAAGAAATCGCAAACTATTTAAAGCGGAAACAGGGTGTGGAATATCACCCGGAAGATGAGATTTTCGTGACGGTAGGCGGCTCCGAGGGAATTGACGCTGCGCTGCGCGCCATGCTGAATCCGGGCGAAGAAGTCCTGATACCCCAGCCCAGCTATGTATCCTATGAACCCTGCGCTATCTTAGCGGGCGGCGTTCCGGTGATTATTGAGTTAAAAGCGGAAAATGAATTTCGCTTGACGGCAGAGGAAATAGAGGCGGCAGTTACCGATAAGACGAAGATTCTGATTTTACCGTTTCCCAATAATCCGACGGGCGCGATTATGGAAAAAAAGGATTTGGAAGCAATCGCCGAGGTTATTATAAAACATGACATCTTTGTCATTTCTGATGAGATTTATTCTGAGCTGACCTATAAGGACAAACATGTATCCATCGTGGAAATTCCGGGAATGCAGGAGCGGACGATTCTGATTAACGGTTTTTCCAAAGCGTATGCAATGACCGGCTGGCGGCTTGGCTATGCCTGCGGACCCAGGGAAATCATAGGGCAGATGCTTAAAATTCACCAGTTTGCCATTATGTGCGCGCCTACGACGAGTCAGTATGCGGCGGTGGAAGCGCTGCGCAACGGGGACGAGGACGTACTGGAAATGCGGGAGGCGTATGACCAGAGACGAAGATATCTATTATATGCTTTCAAAGAAATGGGACTGGAATGCTTTGAACCTTTCGGCGCATTCTATGTCTTTCCCTGTATCAAAGAATTTGGCATGACAAGCGACGAATTTGCCACCCGATTTCTAAAAGAAGAAAAAGTAGCGGTCGTTCCGGGCACTGCGTTTGGCGACTGCGGGGAAGGATTCGTGCGGATTTCTTATGCGTATTCGTTGGAAAATCTGAAAGTGGCAATCGGGAGATTACAGGATTTCATTGGAAGGCTGCGGAAAGAGAAGGATTGACAGACCATGCATATCGTGTTACATCAGCCGGAGATACCGGCAAATACGGGAAACATAGGGAGAACCTGCGTTGCGACAGGAACGCGGCTTCACTTAATCGAGCCGCTGGGGTTTCGGTTGGATGAGAAGTCGATCAAACGTTCCGGAATGGACTATTGGGATAGTCTGGACGTGACAAGATATATGAATTATGAGGAATTTTTGGCGCAGAATCCCGGCGCGAAAATATGGATGGCGACCACCAAGGCGAAGCGTACATACGCGGACGTTGCATTCGGAGCGGATGATTTTATCATGTTTGGAAAAGAAAGCGGCGGGATACCAGAAGAAATCCTCGTGGAAAATGAAGAAACCTGTATCAGGATTCCAATGGTAAGCGATATCCGCTCGCTCAACCTTTCCAATGCGGCGGCAATCGTACTCTATGAAGCGCTGCGGCAGAACGGGTTTAGCGGGATGCAGAGGGAAGGGGAGCTGCATAGGCTGCAGTGGAGAGAAAGGTGATGGAGCGGGGCGAAAGGTGTGCAGACGGGACGGACAGAAATCCCACGAAGGCACGCTTGCGCTCTGTGAAAAACGCAGCGGTACTAAGCTTAAAAGCCGCGAACGGCTTTTTCGCTAAGTGCCGGCGTTTTTCAAAGGCCTTTGCGGGATTTATGTCTGCTCTGCGGGATACTGGCTTGCGTGGTGTTTATTGATGCGCGGGTCAGTCTTCATCTTCTATCTCAGATTTGGGGAGGGAAAAGATAAATTCGGTGCCGACGCCTTCGGTGCTGATGACGTTGATATGTTCACTGTGGGACTGGATAATTTCTTTGGTGATAGAGAGACCAAGACCAGTCCCTTTTTTATCTTTTCCGCGGGAAAGATCCGTCTTGTAGAAACGGTCCCAGATAAGTTTTAAATTGTCTTTGGGGATGCCGATGCCGGAATCTTTTATGCTGATAAATATTTTATTGTGTTTTTCGGTGGTCTCTAATTTGATGACGGAATCGTGGTGGCTGAATTTAATTGCGTTGTCTAACAGATTGTAAAGCACCTGTTGGATTTTGCCCATATCTGCGGTGACGTACATTTCGTCGCCGGTCAGAATCAGTTCGATGGAAATTCTTTTTTCCCGGCAGGTTCCTTCAAAGGAAGCTGCTACATTGCGGATGGTCTGATTGATATCGAAATCGGTTTTTTCTAACATCATTCCCTTGGTATTTAAATTATTCAGGGTCAGCAGACTGTTGGTCAGTTTTGTCAGCC
The DNA here is from genome assembly GCA_023663465.1 of Muribaculaceae bacterium. Taxonomy (GTDB): domain Bacteria; phylum Bacillota; class Clostridia; order Lachnospirales; family Lachnospiraceae; genus UBA3282. The sequence goes on from JAMPHJ010000021.1 coordinate 18,269, forward strand.
GTTCCGTTTCATTTAAAACGATGGTCAGATATTTCTCATGCAGTTCGGGCGGAATCGTGCCGTCTAACATGGCTTCCAAATAACCTTTGATGGAAGTCAGGGGAGAGCGGAAATCATGGGAAATATTGGCAACTAATTTTTTCTGGTTGTCCTCAGAGCTGGCGATTTCGCTTGCCATATAAGACAGTGTTGCAGCAAGATAGCCCATCTCGTCTTCGCTTTCTACGCTAAACTCGTAATGCATATTTCCGCTTGCATATTGTTCCGTCGCTTCCGTAATTTTGCGCAGCGGAATATAGACGATTTCCGTAAAGAAAATCAGAATAATCATGGAAAGCAGAAAAAGAATGACCAGCATGATATAGGAAATATTGAGAAGGTCGTCCGTTTTTTCCTGGATACTGCTCATGGAGTCGTGGATGACTACATAGCCCTTAACTTTAAAATCAGACGTTATCGGCGCAAAAACGCTCAGCGTAGGTTCGGTAAAAGTGCCAAAAAAGTTTCCGATGGTGTAGTAAGACCCCTCTGTGACGGTGGGATTAAAATTCTCAATGACTACTTCGTTTCCGACGTCCATAGGAGCCGCGGAGTCCAGAATCATACGCCCGGAAGGATTGATAATCCAGATAGTGGCGTCCAGATAGGTATCCAAGGCGTCTAACTGGCTTTTCACTGCTTCCAGGGTCGTTTCCGTGTTGTACAAATCAGTGGCATAAGTATTGGCAATCAGCGTCGCCTCCCGGTAAAGTGCATTCGCCTGTTCTTTCGTCAATTGATCCGACGTCAGATTCGCTACAAAAGTAGCCACGACGATAAAGCCGAAAATACCGAAAATAATATATGCCAGGATGAATTTTAGATAGAGTGTCTTTCTCATTTTTTCAAGGATGCTCCCTTTTAACTTCTTGTCTCGAATTTATAGCCGATGCCCCAGATGGTGGCAATCCGCCAGTTTTCATGGTCGTTAATTTTTTCACGAAGTCGCTTGATATGCACGTCCACCGTCCGGGTATCGCCGATATATTCATAACCCCAGATTTGGTCTAGCAGCTGTTCCCTTGTGAAAACATGATTTGGGGAAGCGGCAAGGAAGTAGAGCAGCTCTAGTTCCTTAGGCGGCATTTCCACGGTCTGTCCCATGTAGATAACGGAATAATTGGTCTGGTTGACAATCAAATCGGGATATTCCACGCATTTGATGGCGGAAGTTTCCGCCGTAGGCGCTGCGGATTTGTAGCGGCGCAGCACTGCCTTGACCCTCGCTACCAATTCTTTTGAATCAAAAGGCTTCTCCATATAATCGTCGGCGCCCAACTCCAGTCCCAGCACTTTATCGAAGACTTCCCCTTTAGCGGAAAGCATGATAATCGGCAGGGAAGATTTGGCGCGGATTTCACGGCATACCTGATAGCCGTCGATACCGGGCAGCATCAGATCAAGCAGCATCAGATTCGGCTCAAAACTTTCTGCCGCGGTCAAAGCAGATTCCCCGTCATTTACTATCATCGTCTCGAAACATTCTTTCGTCAGATAAAGTGAGATTAATTCTGCGATGTTATTGTCGTCGTCTACAATTAGAATTTTTTGTTTGCTTACCATAGTTTGAATGCTCCTTGTTTTTTGCTTATAGAATTTGTATTTGTGATTGGGGCATGGGAGTGTGTGGGTATGGGGAAGGGGGGCTGGCGGGGCAGGGGGGAATCCCGCGGGGGCGCGCTTTCGCTCCGTGAAAAACGCAGCGGTACTAAGCTTAAAAGCCGCTCGCGGCTTTTTCGCTAAGTGCCGGCGTTTTTCAAGGACCCCCGCGGGATTCCCCCCTGCCCCGCACGTTCAACGGTCTTCCCTCTTCAAAACGCAATCACCATATCCACACAATCCGCTACACGTTCAGCCATATTCCCTTCAAAACGCAATTGCTATACCCACATAATCCGCCACACGTTCAGCCATATTCCCCTTCAAAACGCAATCACTATACCCACACAATTCGCGCACACCCAACTATCTTCCGCAGCAACCACGCAAAGCAATCCCTCCCGGCTTCCAAAACGTAGTTGCGTAGGATAGCCATATCAAAAGCCGGGTGCTATGACGCCGCCGGTCCTTAGGCGCTGTCCTTTAGCGCCTTAGTACCGCTGCGAGCGTCAACGCAGCGAGAGCGTGTCCGGCGTTGATATGGCTATCCTACGCAACGGACCTATAGGAATATCCCCCATTCCTCAACTTCCCCATTTCTCAACGCCCCCACTTCCCAGCGCTTTCATTCTGCCTTGCTCAAGCCCCGCCCGCGCGCTCTCTTATTGAAACTCCGCAATCGTAACCCCCGCATCCCCTTCTCCATACTCTCCGCCCCGATAACTCTTCACATACTGGCAGCGTCTCAGATAATTCTGTACCGCCTTCCGCAGCGCCCCCGTCCCTTTTCCATGCACGATGCGCACGCTTGGGAGATGGGCCAGATAGGCGTCGTCCAGGTATTTATCCAGTTCCGTCAGCGCTTCGTCCACGGTTTTGCCTAACAGATTGATTTCTGTCGAGACGGAATAGGACTTAGACATTTTCAGGCTGCCTGTGCCGGTTCGTTGCGATTTGCCCACAGGTGTATCCGCTTTATCCTCAAGCAATACCAAATCCGCCAGCGGGACCTGCGAACGGATAATGCCGCACTGTACGAATAACTTGCCGTTTTTGTCCGGAAGGGAATGTACGGTGCCGGTAAGTCCCATAGATACCACTTTGACGCTGTCTCCCAGTTTCAGTTGATTAGGTTTTAACTGCTTATGCGTCCGGGTATCCGGTTTGGGGATGGATAGTTTCGCATTTTTCTCGGAAATTTTATCCTGCACTTTCCGGCGGGAAGATTCTAAGTCTTTCATGGAAGCATTGGCTCCCGCTTTTCGGAAGGTACGGATGGTTTCGTCCGCCACATCTTTTGCATCCTGTAGAATCTGCCGTGCTTCCTCATTGGCTTCGCGCAGAATGCGTTCCCTGGACTGGTCGATTTTCTCATGCTTAGATTTAAGACGTTCTTTTAGGGTCTTGATTTTCTCTTTGTAAGCCGCGATTTCCAGACGCTCTTTTTCAATCGTAACGCGGCTGTTTTCTAAGTCGGAGATTAAATCTTCAAAACTTTCCTTATCTTCTGAGATATGCTTTCTGGCGTCTTCGATGATATAATCCGGCAGCCCTAGTTTGGAAGAGATGGCGAAAGCGTTGCTCTTGCCGGGGATACCGATTAAAAGGCGGTATGTCGGACGGAGCGTCTCTACGCTAAATTCGCAGCAGGCATTTTCCACAAAAGGGGTGGAAAGCGCGTATACTTTTAATTCACTATAGTGCGTGGTCGCCATCGTGCGGATGCCCCGCTGGTGAAGATAATCCAGAATGGCAATAGCGAGCGCGGCCCCTTCTGTCGGGTCAGTTCCGGCGCCCAATTCATCGAAGAGGCAGAGGGAATCCATATCCGCATGCTGCAGGATAGAGACAATCGTCGTCATATGCGAGGAAAACGTGGAAAGATTCTGCTCGATGCTCTGTTCGTCACCGATATCCGCATAGACTTGTGTAAAAACAGACAATTCGGAACGGTCAAGCGCCGGAATATGAAGCCCCGCCTGTCCCATCAGCGTAAAAAGCCCCACGGTTTTTAAGGAAACGGTTTTACCGCCCGTATTCGGTCCCGTGATAATCAGTAAATCAAAATCCGTGCCCAGCGCAATATCAATCGGAACGACTTTCTTTTTATCCAGAAGCGGATGCCGCCCTTTACGGATGCGAATCGTATGTTCCGTATGAAAAATCGGTCTGGTAGCGTTTTCTTCCAGCGCGAGGGACGCCTTGGCAAAGATAAAATCCAGCGTGGTCATAATCTGCTGGTTATCGGCAAGCGCCTCAGTATGCGCGCCCGCCTGCGCGCTTAAATCAGCGAGAATCGTCTCGATTTCTTCCTGCTCTTTTAGGAAAAGCTCTTTTAATTCATTGTTGAGGGCAACGACTGCAGCCGGCTCAATGAAAAAGGTGGAGCCGGTGGAAGATTGGTCGTGAACCATGCCGGGAACATGCCCTTTGTGCTCCGCTTTTACCGGAATACAATAACGGTCGTTACGCATAGTCACGACGGCGTCCTGCAGATAAGTCCGGTAGGAGCCGTTAATCATCGAAGTAAGCTGGGCATGGATTTTGTCGTTCGTAAGCGCCATGCTCCGTCTGATATGCTTCAAAGCCGGACTGGCATCGTCGGCAATTTCTTCCTCGGATAAAATACATCTGCGGATTTCGTTGGCAAGAAAAGTCAGGGGTTCCAGCCGCGTAAAATATTCTTCCAGCGTGTCGGCGGGAGTATCTTCCCTGTCGCTTCTGCCATAAGCCTTGATACGATTTACATTTTCCAGCATGGCAGCAATTTTAAGCAGCTCTGGTGCGGAAAGGGCGCTGCCCACTTCCAGAGATTTAAGACACATGCCCAAATCCCGGTTGCCGCCGAAAGAAGTAGAGCCTTTTTTAAAAATGCGGCTAAGCGCGTCCGCAGTCTGTGCCTGTGCCTGATTGATTTCTTCTAAGTCCGTCATGGGAACAAGCTCCCTGCAAAGTTTCCTGCCGGGGTCGGAAGTGGCTTTATCTGTCAGTTGCTCGATAATTTTATAATATTCTAAAGTACGCAATACTTTACTGTTCATAGAAAACCGCGCCTTTCTTACGCTTCAGGATAGATACTGTTATTATGTGACAGAGAAGCCGGAAGCAGGACTGTTACATGATTACTGTAAATATCATACCATAAAGGTTGTAAATTGACTACGAAAAAGATATACTTAAACGTGTATGAAATGACGGGCAGAGCATGACGGGTCTGGTACTTGCCCCGGCATATCCCGGAAAGCGTTTACAAGGAGAAACATCATGGCGGATGAGCATGAAAAGAAAACAGAGACAGATGATTTAGCGCAGAAAACTCCCGGACAGGCGGAATATGCACCATCCATGCAGTCGGATTTTCTGCGGGAAAAAATAAAGCAGAAACCGGTCAACAAGAAAAAACTGCTGCGCAGGACGCTGATTACGGTAGTGATGGCGGTCGTGTTTGCCACCGTGGCATGTCTTACCTTCCTGCTTTTGGAGCCTGTAATCAATAACTGGCTGCACCCGGAAGAGGAACCAGAAGAGGTACAGTTTCCGGAAGAGACCGTTATGGAAGAGATGAGTCCCGAAGACATGCTGACGGAAGATGCAATAGAAGAAGAACCGGAACCGGTGGAAATAGAAGGCGAACAGATTGAAGAAATACTGTCTCAGGTAAAAATCGGATTAGAAGAATATCAGGCGGTGTACGACGAGCTTTCCAGGCTTGCAAACGATGTCGGGCGGGCGCTTGTGACAGTGACCGGCGTTACTTCCGATGTGGATTGGTTTAACAATACCTATGAAAGTGAAGCGATGGCGTCTGGCGTGATTGTCGCCAACAACGGACAGGCGATGCTGATATTGGTCAGTACGAATGCTATTATCGATGCGGAAAGAATCGTCGTGACTTTTTGCGATCAGACACAGGCGGAGGCGGAAATGGTGCAAAGAGACGCCGCTACGGGATTTGCCATTTTATCCGTGTCGCTGCTTGCCATCGGGGAAGAGACGATGGACGTGATTACGATTGCCAACCTCGGCAATTCCAATAGTAATAACATGCCCGGCACGCCTGTCATGGCGCTTGGCAGACCCACGGGGACAAACGGTTCCATATGCTATGGCACGATAACGTCCCTCGGCGCCACGATAGACCAGGCGGATGCCGCCTATAAACTGATAGACACCGATATTTACGGAAGCCGCAATGCCACAGGCGTGTTGGTAAATCTTAAAGGTAGAATCGTGGGCATTATCGACAGCGCTTCCATAAGTGACGACAGGGGAAACCTGATATCCGCATACGGCATTTCGGAGCTGAAAAGAATGATTACAAAAATGTCCAACGATCAGGAACGCGCCTATCTGGGCATTCATGGAACCGACGTACCGCAGGAAGCCCACTTGGAATCCGGCATACCGATTGGCGCCTACATCAAAGAAATAGAAATGGATGCCCCTGCCATGACAGCAGGAATCCAGAGCGGGGACGTGATTATCCGCGTAGGGAATACAGAAATTATCACCTATAACGAACTGCTGGGCGTACTTTATAGCGCAGAGCCGGACGATATATTAAGCATTACCCTCATGCGGCAGGGGATGGATGGATTTAAGGAAATGCGGGTGTTGGTGACGCTTGGAAAATTGTAGGTTAAGAAAATAAAGGGGGAAATCATACCATGAAATATATCAAAGATTATAAAGAAGGCGACAGAATGTCAGATATTTACCTGTGTAAATATAAACAGGCTGCGGTAACAAAAAATGGGAAACCTTACGACAATGTGATTTTACAGGATAAAACCGGTACGGTGGACGCAAAAGTGTGGGACCCTAACAACGTAGGAATCGAAGAATTTGATTCGCTGGACTATATAGAAGTGTATGGGGAAGTAAACTGCTTCCAGGGCGCGCTGCAGGTGAATGTCAAAAGAATCCGGCGTTGTAAAGAAGGCGAATACGACCCGGCGGAGTACCTTCCCGTCAGCGATAAAAATATAGATGCGATGATGGAAGAACTTCTACAATATATCGACAGTATCCAGAATCCCTATCTGCAGCAACTGCTACAGGCATTTTTTATAGAGGATGAAAATTTCAAAAAGGCGTTTTGCGCGTCCTCTGCGGCAAAAACCGTGCACCATGCCTTCCTGGGCGGTCTGCTCGAACATACGCTGAGTGTGGTAAAACTGTGCGACTATTATTGCAAACAGTATCCGCTGCTGAAAAGAGATTTGCTGCTTTGCGCGGCAATCTGCCATGACATCGGGAAAACGAGAGAGCTTTCCGCATTTCCCAAGAATGATTATACCGACGACGGACAATTCCTGGGTCATATCGTAATCGGGACGGAAATGGTCGGAGAAAAAATCCGGGACATCGAAGGATTTCCGCCAGTGCTGGCAAACGAGCTGAAACACTGCATTTTATCCCATCATGGCGAGTATGAATTTGGCTCGCCTAAAAAACCCGCCATCATGGAAGCTGTTGCATTGAATTTTGCAGATAATACGGATGCCAAATTGCAGACATTTACGGAATTGATAAATAATGCGAAAGATACGGGCTGGCTGGGATTTAACCGGTTGTTTGACTCTAATGTGATTGTGACGCGAATAGAAGGTTGAAAAATCAGAGATTTTTCAACCGCAAGTTTGTGCTGACGCTGATTGCGCCAGGCACAAACTCGCAGGTTGAGAAGAAGGTATGCTGGCAGCATCAGACATAAACATCGCAGGAAATTGTAGACGGCATGGGGGATAGGTAGGAAGATGGAATATCAGAAAAATGATATTGTGACATTACAAATTGAAGATATCGGAAACGACGGCGAGGGCGTCGGCAAAACGGACGGTTATACGCTGTTTGTAAAAGACGCCGTTATCGGGGATACCGTGGAAGCCAGAATTACAAAAGTGAAAAAAAATTATGGCTATGCAAGAATCGAGAAGGTGATTACGCCTTCTTCTTTTCGTGTTACGCCTAAATGCGCCTATTATAAACAGTGCGGCGGCTGCCAGATTCAGGCGATGAGCTACGAAAGACAACTGCTTTTTAAACAGGATAAAATCAAAAACAATATGATACGCATAGGCGGCTTTTCAGAAGAGTTTGTGAAAAAAATAACAGAGCCGATTGTGGGAATGGAAAGCCCCTGGCATTACCGTAACAAAGCCCAGTTTCCGGTAGGATATGATAGAAACGGCGCGCTTGTAACAGGATTTTATGCCGGGCGCACACACTATATCATTCCCAATACCGACTGCAAGCTTGGAGCCTGCGAAAACCAACAGATTCTGGAAACAATTCTTGCCTATATGGAAGAATGCCACGTTCCCGCCTATCAGGAAAAAACTGGACAGGGACTCGTCCGCCATATCCTGATTCGGAGCGGATTCGCAACCGGGGAAATTCTGATATGCATCGTGATTAACGGGGAAAAACTTCCCGCAGAAGAGGAGCTTGTAAAAAGACTCGCCGGGCTTTCTTTTGCCGGATTAAAAACTGAGGAAGGAATTGCGCTTGCCGAAAAGAAAATCGTAAGCATTTCTATCAGCGTAAACAGAGACAGGACCAACGTCATTATGGGCAAAGATATCCGACTATTGTGGGGCAGGACATATCTGGAAGACAGTCTTCACACCCTCACCTTCCGTATTTCCCCCCTTTCCTTTTATCAGGTAAACCCCGGACAGACGGAAAAACTCTACCGCATCGCTATGGATTATGCAGGTCTGACCGGAAAAGAAACGGTATGGGATTTATACTGCGGCATCGGAACGATTTCCCTGTTCCTATCCCGATATGCAAAACAAGTCTATGGCGTCGAAATCATCCCCCAGGCAATTGAGGACGCCAGAGAAAACGCCCGTATTAACGGCATTACCAACGCAGAGTTTTATGTAGGAAAAGCAGAGGAAGCGCTGCCAGAAAAATACGAAAAAGAAGGTATTTTCGCAGACGTCATCGTCGTGGATCCGCCCCGGAAAGGGTGCGACGCCAAATGCCTCGAAACAATGCTCGCCATGCAGCCAGAGCGGATTGTATATATCAGTTGTGATTCCGCAACGCTGGCGCGGGATTTGCGGATACTGACGGACGGCGGGTATGAGGTGAAGAGGCTGCGGGGGGTGGATCAGTTTGGGGGGACGGTGCATGTGGAAGTGGTATGTTGTCTACAAAGGGCAAACAAAGCGAATTAAATGATTCGCTTGTAGAAATGCCAGGATCTAACGTAAACAATGAAGAAAACCTCAAAGGAAGAACTGTCTATAAAGTCAGTTTAAATATTTTCATTTGTCATTCTGATTTTGAAGGATTGGCGCTTACGGATAAAAGCGCTTCCGTAGTAGCGAGAATGACCTTGAGCTGCGCTTCATCGCAGCAAGTCAGCAGGCGTTCCATTTTCTGATAGGTATCGTCAGTTAGATTTCGGTTAGGATAAATGACCGTATCTGCAGACAGGTTAAAGTAACGGATGACTTTTTCAAAAACCTCATAGCTTGGATTGTTTCGGAAACGTTCAAGGTCTTTTAGGTATGACAAAGAAATGCCTAGTATTTCGGCTAATTCAGCCTGGGTGAGGTTTTTGTCCATCCGCGCATTTTTTAAAACGATGCCAAATTGTTTTGGGCGTAGAATCATAGTGTTTACATATAATTCAATTTTCTTTTTTAGGAAATGAATTATTTACCTTTCTCCCGAATCTAGCAGGGCAATCTTGAGTCTTTATTAATAGAAATCATATTTATATTTTACCAAATTTATAATGTTTATAATTTGTATTTTTTGCTGGAAATAAGTCTAATTTTATTATGTTGAGTGTATATATGAGCAGGTTTAGATGGAATTTGTGTTTGGCAGAGGTTTCATTTTTTAGTTTTGATGGATATGGCACAATATGTGTTTAATAACGAAATAGTCGCAAAAATGTCAGACTCTTTCCTTTTTTTTGCAAAATTATATTGGAATTGACCAGACATTACGGTATAAAGAGTAAATATGCCATGTACTGAGAGCAGATGGTTTGATGAAAAGTGTAACAAAGATTGAAGGTAGCAGAACTAATTTTCTTACAAAAACGGAATGGTAGGCGTTTGTTGAAAAAAATGTACAAAGGTTTGCGGAGTAGATATTTGATGCCTTATTCTTGAAGGCAGAGAATGCTTACCGTTTGATAGAAAGCGAGGGACAGAGAGGGAAAAGAAAATAGAAATATAAATGTGATGGTAATCCTCACCAGATATCATGATACGGGACGGAAAAAGGTGAGGGTAGACCAAGGCTGTTTGTCGTTGTTTACAGCTACGTTTTCACGGACAGCGAAGAGTAGGCGACAAGTTATGAGGCACAGATTGAGCTTTATACAGAATATATCAACAAAAATCCTGAATGGGAACCGGGCGGAATATTCGCGGATGAGGGTCTTTTCAGCGATGACACTCGTAAGCGTAGTGAATTAAATTATATGATTGAAGAATGCATGGCGGAAAATCAATATGGTCATTGCCAAGTTCATCGGTCGTTTTGCCAAGAATACGCTAGACTGCCTGAAATGCATACGTCAGTTAAAGGGTAGGGATATCCCTGGTCTTTTCGAGAAAGAGAATATTAATATGATGGATTCCAAAGGGTAGGTGTTGCTAACTAGCATGACGTCGCTGGCACAGCAGGATCGCTATTCCTTAAGCCAGAGTGTGAAGAACGGTCTTGTAATATCACTACCAGCTGGGGCTTGTGTAGGTCAACCATAACCGTTTCCTTGAATACACAAAGGATGGAGAAGGGCGGCTGATTGTCGAGTCGGAAGAAGCGGAGGTTATAAAGCGGATTTATCGGGAATACCTGGAAGGGGCGAGCCTTGTGCAGATTGGAAAAAGCTTAGAGACAGACGGTATTCTGACAGCGGTGGGAAACATTAAAGAAGATATTGCAGAACGAGAAGTATATTGGAGGTGCGCTCCTGCAGAAAACTTATACCGTGGATTTCCTTTCCAAGAAACGGGTTAAGAACAATAGCATTGTGTCGTAGTATTATGTGGAGAACAGCCACGAGCTAAGAATTCCCCGTGACCTTTATGTGCAGGTGCAGGAAGCGATGGTGCGGAGGGCAAAGCTCCACAGCGGGGCGAAACGGAAGAAAAGGGTTTACAGCACAAGTACGCTTTATCGAGCATTGTTTATTGCTCTAAATGCGGGGATATTTACTGCAAGATTGCATGGAACAACCGGGGGAAGTATTCTACAGTCTGGTGGTACTGTAGCCGTGTGGAGCATGGACTTAAGAAATGTGATGCTCCAACCATTTAGGAATCAGACTTGCAGGATGCGGTGCTAAAGGATAAAGATGGGGAGTAGATTACAGAAATTGGCCGTAAGCTGGAAACATTGCAGCAGGAACTTTTGCGGCTGGCAAACAGCAAAAAAGAGTATGGGGATGTTGCAGATGAGACTCATAAACTGAGGGAGCGGCGGCAGGTGGATAAAATTACGGTATACGAGGATAGGCTGACAGTGGACTGTAAGGTTCTTTGTAGTTCGACAAAGTATGGTGTAGCCATATTGTAATATCAAACAAAAATTTTATAATAAACTTTAGAAAGCTGTAAAATTGAGATGAGTGCAGAATTCATACTAGTACAATGTTTTCCAAATAACTACACTTAGAAATACAGTATTTATCAGCATTACCAAGCAAAGTATGGTCGAGTTAATTAGCGAACGATGTATTAGATTACATCAAGTTTTTAAATTAATGGCGTATTTAGGATTAGAAACTAAAGGTAAAAATTAATGGATTTAATTTTAACAGTTTCATTACTGATTAAAGTGTAATTTTCTGATTCAATTAATAAAATAAAATATTGAAAAAGTGAGCAGATACCAAATGGAAGGTAACGGAGGAATGCTAATGAAAGGTGCAATCATTTGTGGTGGAGTTGCAGCATTGTTGGATATTATGATTAATGTTGTTTCGGATAATTTAACCAATCCATGGGCTTGGTTTATCTTTTTTGTTTTGGTAATAGCATCAGCTTGGTTGGGTAATTCCATTGAAAAGAGAAGTGGTCAAAACGTGAGTGTTCTTGGCAAAGAAAATGATATTGAACAGCAAAGTACTGAAAATGGCACGCAACGAGCAAATGTATTTGGCACGAAAAATATATTAAAACAAAAAATCAACAAGTAAGAAGTAAGCGGTGAGATTGATGAAAAAACAGAAAAAATCTCAAACGGCAATTGGTGTGGGTGTAGGTAATAGTATAACTCAAAACATTATCAATATAGTGCCCATGTATGATATAGAGGGTAGTAAAAGTATTAGTTGTTCAAATTTACAAGATCCAAGATCAAGATTGCAGTTATTTACAAAATTTGATATTTGCGATGGATTAATAGATATTTCGCTATTGGATAAGTATCTAAAAACATCAAATCGTTGGATACAATCAGCACAAAATCCAGTTGACTTTGGATTGCCAACAGATGATATTGGTTCTATCAGTTGTACTTGGGCATCTGCAGGATTACTATGGAGTAGCTGGGTTATATCTGGTAAGACTCCCAATTGGTGGTTGAAGTGTTTACGCTGGGTATTGTCTCAGAGCAATCTTGATAATGGAATACCCATTGTAAGACGTATGGATATTTCTATTACAGATGCAACCGCCTTTGCATTAATGGATGCCTCTGTTGCGGGTGATCAGTTTAAAAGTACCGCAGGTGATTTATGCGATTGGGTTTTGGATATGCAGAATGACGGCGGGTGGAAATGGAGTAATCAAGCAGATGATTACACTATTATTTCAACTTGTTTGGCATTGCTGTCTTTGAAGGTATACTATTCTATGATTGAAAAAAAGGGATTTGAAATAGGTAGGGCTCTTTCAGAAGGTATTCAATTTTTATTATCTACTCGAAACAATGACTTGGGGTGGGGAAGCTTTCCAAGTGACATATCAAGACCTGCAAATACTGGGTTCGTGATGTACACCTTATCTACACTTGGACAACAAGCAATGGCAAATGAATCTTTAGATTTTCTGCAGGAATCATATCGAGATGTCATCGGTTGGAATAACACTGTTGATCGTCCTGCATCACATAACGTTACAAGGTTGGGTGTTCCTTATTCTTTAATGGGGCTTGCATCATTAGAAGCATCTGAAGAAAGAGATATCTTTTTAAAGAGGGGATACGATATATTAGTATCAGGATTCAGGGAAGGTGTTTATGAGATCCCTGAAACTGTAGCACGCTCATGGCCAACGAGAGACTTCATTTTTGCATGTTCTACAATGATTACTAATTAGAGTATTACTGTCATAATTTAATTAATACATGGATTTAGGAAGGAAGTGCTATATGTGAAACATAAGGTTGCAGTTGTAACAGGGGCTAGTCGAGGAATCGGAAGGAGTATTGCAGTTACGCTTGCTCAAAATGGTTATGATGTTGTTGTTAATTATAAATCATCTGAAGAAGCTGCCCAGGACACTTTAGAAACTGTTAATAATTATTCTTCAGGTATATTGATAAAGGCTGATATATCTAAGGTCGAAGAAGTAAATGAAATGTGTCATATAATTCAAAATAAATATGGCTATATTGATGTGCTAATTAATAATGCAGGCGCAATATTTCGACCAGGAAAGTGGGATTTAATAGCAGATGAGTTTTGGGACTTAACATATCAGGTGAATGCTAAAGGAGTTTATAACTGCATACGAGCTATGATACCTTTATTCTATCCCAATTCAATCGGTCATATAATTAATATTGCATCGACAGTTGGTGAAGCCGGAGGAGCTGGAGTTATTTCTTATGGCGCTGCAAAGGCTGCCGTTATTAACATGACATATGCTTTTGCGAAAGAGTTTGCGCCAAATATTGTTGTAAATGCAGTATCTCCTGGCAATATAGATACAGATATGACAAGAAATGCCAATGAAGGGTTTGTAAGAAAGACAATCGAACGAACTCCTATGAAAAGATTAGGAAAAGCACAAGAAGTTGCGGATTTAGTTTGCTTTTTAAGCTCAGAAAAGGCAAATTTTATTACTGGACAGGTGATTGATATTGATGGTGGTTATTCATGTAGAATATGATTGAGACAAGGAAAATATTATGAAAGTTTGTTTTGTACAACCAGATACTGATTATCAAATTGAAAAGAATAGACATGCATTAGCGCTGACATTTCCGCAGTTGATTTCCGATTTAGGAATCGAACAGACAGACTATTGTGTGTATGTGGCAGGTAAGAGTACTTGTGCATTTGATATTTTTCTTGTGTCTCAAGGAGTTACCCATGTATTTATAACCGCAATAACATCAACATTTCCATATGCAATTGAGTTTGCAAGAATTGCACAAGAGAAGAAGTGTATCATAGTTTTGGGAGGATTGTTTGCTTCTATTAATTATAACGTAATTACTCATCATTACAATTGTTTTGATTATATTATTGTAGGGAAGCCTAATTCGGACATATTAATGATGGTGCAACAAAAACCATCTGTTAGTAAGTCGATTGTCTGTCTGGGATATTCGAACTACGAAAAAGAATTAGGAAGAATAATCACTGACCAAAGGTTTACTGAAATATACGATAATCATGATACAGTATGTTATGAGCTTGCTAATGGGTGTCTATATAATTGCTCGTTTTGTACTATGAGAAAAGCTTTTCCGAATCATTCATTACAGAAGAGAAAAATAAATATAATTCAAAGAGATATAGCACGGCTTGCTCAGTATTGGACTAAACTTAAGATAATAGATGATGATATTAGCCTATCTATTAATTGTTTAAAGCAGTTGGATTTTCATGGTTTTCATGAAGTAATAGCAGAAACTAGACTGGATCATATTAGTGAAGCAAGTATGAGTATATTTCAAAAGGTTGGGATTACACATCTCATTGTTGGCGTTGAATCTTTAGATACTGCCTTTTTAAAGAATAGCAATAAAACATCAACGCCTTCTATGTGGTCAGATAGAATGAGCAATGCTATTACTTTATGTGTAAAGTATAATATTATTATGCGTCCGGTTTTAATGATTGTGAACCCAGATATGTCGATAAAACGTCTTAAACTATATGAAAATAAGTTGGAAGATTGGATTCCCAAAAATAATATTGAATTATTATGTTCTTTTTATACTCCACATCCTGGAATGGGTACACCTGTTGAATATCAAGGTTTATTAACTTGCAACTTAAAGTATTTTGATCACTTACATTGTGTTTGGTTACCATCACATTTGAGACAGAAAGAACGTGAGATCATTAGTTCTTTATACAATAATGTAGTGAACATCACAAAGTCTTCGGAATACAACCCACCTATTGATTTCTTTTTTGAACTGGGAGAAGGTTTTAGGTGCTTTTTTGAAATGCAAGGGGATATGAAGTGATGTGGTCAGATTTAAGTAATGAATGGAAAATGTGCTTCAAGTTGGCTTGGCAGTCCTTTACTATAGGTTGTACTCCAGTTGGCGCAATTATCAAGGATTCAGAAAACAATATCTTAGCTCAAAATGGAAATGGTGCAAGTAATATATTTCACCCTAAAATTTCTCACGCAGAAATGAATGCATTATCCAATATTTCAGAGATAGAAGATATTGATGGTCTTTCAATATATACATCATTGGAACCATGTGTAATGTGCTTCAGTGCCATTTATGTACAGAAAATCAGAAAGTTATTTTATGCAACAAAGGATCCACATGCAGGAGGTACTTTTTTGTATAAGATGAGTCCCTATTTTTCTTTACGGAAAATGGATATTATTCAATTGAAAGATGATGAATACAGTTTTGTAAATGCGATATTATTGATATTGCATGAATTACGTTGTAGAAAAGCTGAGGAGTTAGATATTTATCTATCTGATTGGGAAGAATATCCATTGTTTGTTGAGACGGCAAAGGATATATTTATAAACTATGGTATTGAGAAATTATCGGAGAGTGTTGATGCTGAAGAAGCATATAATTTTATTGCATCTTACATGTAAATTTTAAGGAGCATTCCTGTAATTCAGAAATAACGCCAATTGAATAAAAAGAAACCTCGAAGTACAATTAAGGTGTTCATCTTGGCGGATGAAAAAACATCTTAAACACACTGGAGGTTTCTATCATGAATTTAACACAGAATGACAGGCTAAAGCAAGTAACATCTGA
>JAMPHJ010000022.1 GCA_023663465.1 Muribaculaceae bacterium
GTGTAAAGGCGGCATCATAGATACGGTATCCCTGTTTGCCCCTTGCCTTGACTCTGGCTATTGCCCTGTCCGCTTTCTCATATAACTCCTCATAAGTAAGTCCATGATAAGGAACCAGCGCAATCCCGACGCTGCAGGTGGTATGAATATCCCCTGTTTCAGAGGGCAGTACATAATCGATTTTATGGACAATATCGGAAGCCAGTTTGTCGATTTCGGAAAAACTATGGATATCCCTGATATAGAGGACAAACCTATCGATATCCACTCTTCCGACCACATCAAGCCCCTTGACAATTCTGCTTAAATAGATACCGGTTTCCACCAGAATATTGTCGCACTGTGCCTGTCCTAACACAGCGTCAACTTTATGAAAATCGTCCATATCAATAATCATGAACGCATTCAGCGTCTCGCCGTCATACTCTTCTAAAAGCAGGTTCTGGATGAGCTGTATCGTAGCGTCTTTTTCATGCAGCCTTGTCAACGCGTCCCTTCTGGTGCGGAGCTGTAAATTGATTTCCTGCAATTTCTTCTCGTGAATATTGATACATCTTCCTACGACTCTCGTGACATATCCTTCCGGTCCAAGCAGGGAAGTCAGATTGATCTGATACCAGGTATACTCCTCGTCAAAGCGCTCCGTCCTGATTTCAATGGTCTCATGACCGGGGGACTTTAATAATTTATCCCATGTCGCTTTATATCTGTCCTCATCCGCCCGATAAAGTTTGCTGCCGTCAAATTGCTGGATATATCGGTCCAGAATCAGCTCTCCGGTAGATGTATAGTCGCCGGAAGACTTCAAGACCAAAACGTCCGTCTTGGCATTGTAATCTACGATTCGCTCCCCTTCCGCTTCCATGAGGATATGTAAACGTTCCGCCTGCTGATGCAATTCCTCTTCCACGCTTTTCTTTTCCGTAATATCTTGAATTATGGATACAATCGTATATTTCGTGCCCTCCCTCGCATAGAGATTGCCTCTGACCTGAAGCCACCTGAGCCCCCCGCTTGCCGTTACGGTACGAAATTCCACTTCTACGGAACCGTCATCTTTTAATACGTCTTCGATTGCCTGTTCAAAAATCGGCAGATCTTCCTGAATGATACTCATCTTTACATTTCTGAGATATCCCATCCCACCGGCTCTGGAATATCCAAGCATACGGAAAAAGCCGTCGTTGACAAAAACCGGCGTAAGCTCATTGTTTTCGTATTCAAAGAAGCAAATTCCTGCAATGATGTTGTTAATCATGGAGCCAAAATCTTCCACATTCATTTCAATCGCCATATTCTTATCCCCACTACTGTCTTTTTTCTACAACCTCGCCCTGTTTCTTGTAAATACTGCCTGCCGGAACAAATCCCCTTACCATAGACGTCGGATATATGTTGGTTTCCCTGCCTATGATAGTTCCCGGATTTAAAACCGAATTACAGCCGACTTCCACGCCATCGCCCAGCATCGCACCGAATTTTTTAAGCCCTGTCTCATAACGCTCTTCACCGGCTCTGACAACAACCAGCGTCTTGTCGCTCTTCACATTGGAAGTAATAGAACCCGCTCCCATATGCGCCTTAAAGCCCAGAATGCTGTCCCCTACATAATTATAATGGGGCACCTGCACCTTATTAAACAAAATAACGTTCTTCAATTCCGTGGAATTTCCTACCACGGCGCCCTTCCCTACAATCGCATTCCCTCTGATAAAAGCGCAATGTCTGATTTCTGCGTCTTCATCAATGATTGCCGGACCGTTGATATAGGCGGACGGGTAGACCTTGGCGGATTTTGCAATCCAGATATTCCCTTCCCGTCTCTCGTACTTCTCTTCCGGCAGGGTATTGCCGAGTCTGACGATAAACTCCCCTATCTTCGGTAAAACTTCCCAAGGATAGGTAACGTCCTCAAAAATTTCTTTTGCAATGGTCTCATCCAACGTATATAACTCTTTTATTATAACATCTTTTAGCCCTGTTGACATCTCTTTTTTTCCCTTTTCCTTTCTAAAAAATTATAATTTTTATTTTTTATAAAATTGAGAAGCATAACGGAATCTTGCATTCAATGCCGCCTGATTGTTCATCCCTTTCACGATATTCGTTCTTCTTGTCACGAAATCGTCCAGTTTTACCATATACTCATCCTCGGAAATTTCACCTTGTGCCACCAGTCCCAGCCCTTTTTCCCAGCTCGCCGTCAGCCGGGGGTCTAAGAGCGGTTTTATCGAAGCAGAAACCACCTCATAAATCATTTCGCCAAGCAGTGTAGGCGTAATGATCTGCGTCTTTTTGTTCAAATCCAGGTATTTGATATGTACCAGCTTTTTTAAAATTTCCGCCCTCGTCGCAGAAGTGCCGATACCACTGCCCTTAATCTGCGCCCGCAGTTCCTCGTCCTCGATAAACTGTCCTGCGTTTTCCATCGTCAAAATCATAGTACCTGAATTATAATGCTTCGGCGGGGACGTCTCGCCTTCTTTCACCGAAAGGACCGGCATGGGAAACGCTGCCCCTTTTTTCAGGCTCTGTAAGGTGTTCATAAAGGAATCATCGCAGATTTCCTCCGCTCCATCCTTCTCTTCCCCACGTTCTTTTTTCTCACCATCCTCTGTATTATCTGCTTTTTTCTTCAAAAAAGAATATTGCGTCACTTTCAGATATCCTGCATCTGCCAACACCTTAAAATTGGAAAAGAAATACTCTCCCCTAATCTGCATCTTCAGACTAACTTTCTGATAGACTGCCGGCGGGTAAAAAATGCTTAAAAACCTTCTTACAATACATTCATACACTTTCGCGGCGGTAGGATGTAAACTGCCAAGCGCACCAAACCCCTGCCCCGTCGGAATAATGGCATAATGGTCCGTAATCTGTTTATCATTGACATACCGGGTTTTTCCGATTTTTTTATAGCTTTCCATAGAAAGTGTTTCCTGCGCCAGTTCCTTTACCAGCGGATAATTCCTTAGTCCGGCGATATTTCTATGAATTTCCTTTGCCACCGCCGAGGATAACACTCTCGCATCCGTTCTCGGATAAGTAGTCAGTTTTTTCTCATACAATTCCTGCGCAATCCGCAGGGTTTCATCCGGGCTGATTTTGAAAAGCTTGGCGCAGTCGTTCTGCAATTCCGCAAGGTTATACAGAAGCGGCGGGTTTTTCGTTTCTTTCTTTTTTTCGATACTTTCCAGACGCGGAATCGTTTCTTCATCCTGCGTCAGAAACCGAATAAATTCTTCCGCCGTCTGCCGCTTTAAAAATCCGTTGTCTTTATAAAGCTCTGGCGAGGCATAATATTTCGTGCCTTCTATGGCTTTCCATTCAAAAGTGCAGCTTATTCCCTGGATATCCGTCTTGGCGAGAATCTTATAAAAAGGGGTTTTCACAAACTCCCTGATTTCCCTTTCCCGGTTAACGACCATGCCAAGCACGCAGGTCATCACCCGCCCCACCGATATGACCGCCCGTTCCGCTTTCAGATAGGATTTCACCGGATTACCATACTTTAACGTCAATACCCTGGAAAAATTAATCCCCATCAGATAATCTTCTTTCGCCCGCAGATAAGCCGCTGCCCCTAACGTATCATAGGCTGATAAATCTTTCGCCTCTTTGATGCCGCGGATAATTTCTTCTTCTGTCTGGGAATCAATCCACACTCGTTTCCGCACCTTTCCGGTCACATGCGCCTGCTGTTCCACCAACCGGTAGATATATTCGCCTTCCCGCCCGGAGTCGGTACAGACATAGATGGTTTCCACATCTTCGCGGTTTAACAGTCCGCTCACAATCTGGAATTGTTTCTTAACGCTATCGATTACTTCATATTTAAATTCCTCTGGTATGAAAGGAAGCGTATTAAGCGTCCATTTTTTATACTTTTCATCATAGGCTTCTGGATAGCTCATCGTCACCAGATGCCCTACACACCAGGTAACCAATGCCTCTCCAGACTCCAGATATCCATCCTTCTGACTCATACGGTATTTTAATGCCTTGGCAAATTCCCTGGCAACGCTAGGTTTTTCTGCAATAAATAAATTTTTTCCCATAATTCCTCATCAATATCCACTTATATATCCGAAATATGGATTAATTTCAGATTGTGTTTCATCTTCGCTTCCAGCGTCAGTTTCTCGTCAAATCTGGACGCTGTATACAAATAAATATAGTCCACGTCGATTTTCGCCTTCTTTGCGCAGGATAGTACCCATTCGTAATCCTCATAAGACATCATCGTCTTTTCCCAGTTGCAGAGTGCAATCAAAGTTTTGCCTTCTTCATCCTGCGCGATGATATCTATCGTTCCGTCTTTGCCGACCCATTCGCCGCTTCCCTCAAACTGAATCGGCAGTCTTCCCCGCTCGTTCATCTTTTCCAGATGCTGGCGGCATACCTTTTTGAAATATCCTGCAACATACCTTCCAAAGCCTGTATAGATATATTTATTATAATATGCCTCTGTTGACGCCATCTGCAAGGCGCTCATATTCGGATACATATAAGTATAATAGAAATCGACAAAAGGATAAATAATCCTGTAAATCCCTTTTTGGACGTTTTCTTTTCCCACCGCCTCATAGGAAAATACTTTTTCCACCAGCTCCAGCTCCATCAGATTTTTCAGATAGACGCTGATTTTGGCACGGGAAAACTCCGTATGGCGGTAGATGTCGTTTAGCTTATGGTTCCCGGCTGCAATGGAAGCAAGAATCGTATTATAAACGCCGGGTTCCCTAAGCTGCTCTGCTACCATCCGTTCCCCTTCTTCAAACAAAAGGCAGTTCGGATTCAGAATATTCCGGCAGATATTCTGCTGTATCGTCAACTTGTCGTCAAATTGATTCCATAGTCCCGGAATGCCGCCTAATATAGCATATGCCTCGACGCATTCTTCCATTCTGAAATTAGGATAACGGTGCACCATATCCAGAAAGGAAAGCTCCCGGATTTTCAACAGTCCAGCCAACTCGTAAGCCGCCTCGCCAATCTTGTTGACCATGCTGTTTTCAATCCAGCCGACCAAAGAGCTGCATAAAAGTACAAGAACATCTACTTTTTTCTCTTCACTATGCACAAAATGAATTAATTCCTGCATAAATATGCTGCTGGCTTTGACAATATTCTGAAATTCGTCAATAACAATGACCTTCTTGCTGCCACCGCCGCCACAGATACGCATAAAAATATCATAAAATCCCGGAAAGCTTTCCCCTTCGCTTCCATCATTCCTCAGTTGTAACCCCCACTGATACATCTGTTCCCGCTCCGAACAGGGTTTCGCAAGATAATAATGATTCGGCTTATCTTCCGCAAATTCTTTTATCAGTGCCGTTTTCCCAATATGTTTTTGTCCGTATACGACCAGAATCTGACTGTCTTTGCGGTCATACGTCTGATTCAGATATTGTACTTCCGATATCCTGCCTGATAGCATAGACACCTCCAAACGGTTATCTGTCTGCGCAGATTATACAAGAGCTTTTTGTATCAATGTCTCAATTCCTTCCGGCGGCATTGGTTTCCCCAGATAGTATCCCTGTATGATATCACAGTCGATAGCGTTTAAGTAATCGAACTGCTCTTTCGTTTCCACCCCTTCCGCAACGGTTTCATATCCTAATTTTTTCACCATATAGATAATGGATTCCGTAATGATTCTTGTATTCTCATCCGTAATAACCGTGTCGATGAAGGATTTATCAATTTTTAACGTATCAATTGGAAGTCCCTTTAAATAGGACAGTGACGAATAGCCCGTACCGAAATCGTCCAGCGATATCCGAATCCCAAGGTCTCTTAACTGAATCAGTTTATCCGTAATTTCCTTGAAATCGTCGATTAAGATGGACTCTGTAATTTCTAACTCTATCTCACCAGGAAGAATCTTATATTTTTCCAGGATCCGCATGACTTTGTCGATGAAATCCGGCTGTTTATATTGAATTGCCGAAACGTTTAAAGACATCAGCATCGGATAATGATATTTCGCCTTCCAGTCTGCATAGATACGGATACTTTCTTCCATGACCCAGGTGCCGATTGGCACAATTGTCCCGTTTTTCTCGGCAATGGGGATGAACACATCCGGGCGAATCATCTTCCCCGTTTCATCTTTCCAGCGAATCAGCGCTTCCACACCCCGCAGCATTTTATCTGTCGTATGGAACTGGGGCTGGAAATACATGACGAAATTTTGGGCAAAGACGGCTTCTTTTAATTTATTCTCTATCGTTACATTCTGTAAAAAGTCCGCTAAGATAGCGCCGTCAAAATGCTGAATCGTTGCTTTCCCCAACGATTTTGCCTTAAACATGACAATTTCTGCACAATTGATTAACTCTAAGGTATTAGAAGCGGCTTCTGGGTATTCCGAAACCCCCGCGCTGACTGTCAGCGTCACTTCCTGCCCGCCGCTCAGTTTAAACGGCGTTTTCAGTCTCTCGGAAATTTTCTGATACATCGTATCCACAGACAACTCCCCGCCTGCATCATAAATACCGATACAGTAAATATCACTGTTAAAATGCGATACGATAACATGCTCATTTGAAAAATCCGATAAAAACTGTCCGAAGACCTGGACGATTTCATCCCCCACGATAATCCCCAGACCATCGTTTAACCTCCTAAAATCATCCAAATCAAGAAACATCACGGATACCGTTTTCTTTTCCTCTTTGGCACGACTCACAAAATCGCCGAGAAGACGCACGAAATAATTGCGGTTATATAAGCCTGTCAAAATATCATAATATGCCATATATGTCAATTCGTCATTTTGTGAATTGAATTTCGTCACATCTTTGAACCGCACGATTTTGTCCAAAGGACGCCCGGCATCATCATAGATGATATTAGTCTCTACTTCGACCCACATTCGGCTTTCCTTCATTTTTACATCGATTGTATGGGACTTCAACCCTCTCTTCTCGATAAAAAGAGCCTCCCGCAGAGGAGCCGCATACTGCTCCTCCACGCAGGCATAAAACTTCGCAAAATCAGAATGATTCGTGACTTCAAAAGGAAAGAAATAATCCCAGTTCGCAATGGAACGCGCAAGTTTTTCTTCGTAATTATAATAAAGAAACGCACTATTTGACGTATCGCAGATTAAATGGAGCACTTTTGTTTCCTTCATCAGTCTTTTGTTCAATTCATTCAGTTTTTTAATCTTATTTTCTAATTCATTCATAACCAATCTAACCTGATACTGCCGCTGCTTTTCTGACAGACAGCAGCCCCCCTATCACTATCTTCTTATATCGTTTTCTGCATCATTACTTATTTCTTAGCAATGTACCCTTTTGCCTTCAAGGTTTCCGCACACAGGATGGCGCCCCCTGCCGCGCCGCGCACCGTATTGTGGGAAAGTCCCACGAATTTCCAGTCATAGACGCTGTCTTCCCTGAGTCTGCCGACACTGACTCCCATGCCGTTTTCATAATCCACATCTAACTTCACCTGCGGACGGTTATCCTCTTCCATATACTGGATAAACTGCTTCGGCGCGCTGGGAAGTTCCAGCTCCTGCGGAATCCCTTTATACTGCACTAATTTCTCAATTAGCTGCTCCTTTGTGGCTTTCTTCTTAAATTTCACAAATACTGCCGCCGTATGTCCGTTTAAAACAGGTACACGGATACACTGACAGGTAATAACCGGACTCGTTGCAGGAACAATTTCGCCATTCTCTACTTTTCCCCAGATTCTAAGCGGCTCCTTCTCACTCTTCTCTTCTTCCCCGCCGATATAGGGAATCACGTTTTCCACCATTTCCGGCCAGTCTTGAAACGTCTTGCCCGCGCCAGAAATCGCCTGATAGGTAGTCGCTACCACTTCATAGGGTTCAAATTCTTTCCACGCCGTCAAGACAGGCGCGTAACTCTGGATGGAACAGTTAGGCTTCACGGCAATAAATCCCCGTTTTGTCCCCAGCCGCTTCTTCTGGGACTCAATGACTTCAAAGTGTTCGGGATTGATTTCCGGTATGACCATCGGTACATCCGGCGTCCATCTGTGCGCGCTGTTATTGGAAACGACAGGCGTTTCCGTCTGTGCATAAGCTTCTTCAATCTTTTTGATTTCTTCTTTCGTCATATCTACCGCAGAAAAGACGAAATCTACTTCGGACGCCACCTTTTCCACTTCATTAACATTCAAAACAAGGATATTCTTTACCGCTTCCGGCATCGGCGTCGTCATTTTCCATCTGCCGCCTACCGCTTCTTCATAAGTTTTTCCCGCAGACCTTGGACTCGCGGCAATCGTTGTCACCTCAAACCAGGGGTGATTCTCAAGCAGGGCGATGAAACGCTGGCCTACCATGCCTGTCCCGCCTAAAATACCTACTTTCAATTTTTCACTCATTGTATGTTTGCTCCTTCCTCAAGCTCTTGTGTTTGTTCTTTTTCCAGATATTCCCGCTCCACCTGAATAACTTTCTTCATCGCTGCAGGTCCCGGTGCGCCTACAGTTAATCGCTTTTCGATACATGTCTTTAGACTGATTTTATCATAAACGTCTTCTTCAAAGACCGGGCTGATACTTTTTAATTCTTCTATGTTCAAATCGTCAATGCTGCAATTTTTATCGATGCAATAAAGCACCAATCTGCCTATGATACTATGAGCGTCCCTGAAAGCAACGCCTTTTCCCACAAGATAGTCCGCTGCGTCCGTCGCGTTCGCAAATCCCATTACTGCACTTTTTTCCATCGTCTCAGGATGGAATTTCATAGTCTTAATCATGCCGTTAAACAACACCAGACAGCCTTTCACCGTATCGATGGCGTCAAAAGTCAGCTCCTTATCTTCCTGCATGTCCTTATTATAGGCAAGCGGAAGCCCCTTCATGGTCGTCAGGATAGACACCAGCGCCCCATAGACTCTTCCGGTCTTACCGCGGATTAACTCTGCGATATCGGGATTCTTCTTCTGCGGCATAATGCTGCTTCCGGTGGCATAAGCATCATCAATCTCCACGAAACGGTATTCGTTGGAATTCCAGAGAATGATTTCCTCACAAAACCTGCTTAAATGCATCATAATCGTCGAAAGCGCCGCCAGAAACTCGATGACATAATCCCTGTCGGATACGGAATCCATACTATTTAGCGTAGGCGCTTCAAATCCCAATAAAGAAGCCGTATAATACCTATCCAGGGGATAGGTGGTTCCCGCCAATGCTCCTGCGCCGAGCGGACAATAATTCATCCTTCTATAAATATCCTGCAGCCGCTGCCTGTCTCTCTTAAACATCTCAAAATAAGCGCCGACATGATGTGCCAGCGTAACCGGCTGGGCTTTCTGCAAATGGGTAAAGCCAGGCATATAAGTTTCTATCTGTTCTTCCATAATCCCTAGAAGCGTCTCTAAAAGCTCCTTTATCAGACTATCTACCATCAGTACTTCCAGTCTCGTATAAAGTTTCATATCCAGCGCAACCTGATCGTTGCGGCTTCTTCCGGTATGCAGTTTCTTCCCTGCATCGCCGATGCGCTCTATCAGATTCGCCTCCACAAAACTGTGAATATCTTCATATTCTTCCGTAATCTTTAACGTACCGTTCTCAATATCCTGCCGGATGCCGGTCAGTCCTTTTACAATCTCATCCTTCTCTTCTCTTGTAAGGATTCCTTGTTTTTCCAACATTACAACATGCGCAATGCTGCCCTCGATGTCCTGCTTATAAAACTTCTTATCGAAGGAAATAGATGCGTTAAACTGATATACAAGCTTGTCCGTTTCCTTGGTAAAACGTCCGCCCCAAAGCTGTGCCATGCCCTGACCCTCCTGACTGTTACTGACGCGGCAGCTTCTATTTTAGCCCATCATAACAATTTTTGTTAAATCTAAATTTGATGATACCATAAAAAATTTCCTTTTTCAATCAAAACCGCTCTGGAAACATAAATCGAAAACACAAATCTGTAATTTCTTCATAAAATATTTTATAAATACAGGGAGATGAACAGAATGCAGCCTATTTTATCTTTAGAAAACATTTCTTACTCTTACCACAATCTCAAAGGAGAAACCCCCGCCCTCAAACAGATTACTTTTCAGGTGTCTGAGGGAGAATTTCTTGCGATTGCGGGACCGAGCGGCTGCGGCAAATCAACGCTTCTATCCATTATAGCGGGTCTGTTAGAACCCGAAAGCGGCTCCCTTACGTTCGGAGCCTCTTCTTCTATCGGTTATATGCTGCAGCATGACCATTTATTTGAATGGAGAACCATTTATCAGAATGTGATTCTGGGATTGGAACTAAATAAAAATGTGACAAAAGAAAATACCGATTATGTCCTGCGGCTTTTGAAGGACTATGGGCTCTATGCCTTTAAAGATAAAAAGCCTTCGGAGCTTTCCGGGGGTATGCGGCAGCGCGCGGCGCTTATCCGTACGATGGCAATCCGTCCTGATTTGCTCTTGTTAGACGAACCCTTCAGCGCCCTTGATTTTCAGACCAGAATGACGGTATCGGCGGATATCGGCAACATCATCAGAAGCGCCGGGAAAACCGCCATTTTAATTACCCACGATTTGTCCGAGGCAATCACCTTGGCAGACCGGGTATTGGTTTTATCAAAACGTCCGTCCGAAGTAAAATACGAACTGCCCATTCATTACGATATAGACCGCTCTTCCCCGCTTGCCATCCGCAATACCAAGGAATATCAGACTTATTTTAATCTTTTATGGAAGGAGTTATCCGATGATTCTATCTAATAACCATGCGGAGTGTCTGACCGTTCAACAAGCCTACATTCTTGCCCATCGCAGACATCATCATAAAATCGCTTTTTTCCGTCTGCTGCTTTTAGTTGTTTTCCTTATTCTCTGGGAATATACGACGCGGGCAGGATATGTGGATATCTTCTTTTTCAGCTCCCCGTCCGCCATTGTGAAATATTTATATAAGATGATTGCAGACGCCTCGTTTTTTCGCCATACCGGGATTACGCTCTTAGAAACGATTATCAGTTTCTTACTCGTTACTGCACTCAGCCTGCTTTGCGCCATGCTGCTTTGGTATCACGGCAGTTTATCCGAAATTCTGGAACCCTATCTGGTCGTACTCAATTCGCTTCCCAAATCCGCGCTTGCGCCTCTTTTAATCGTCTGGCTTGGCACCGGCACAAAAACCATCATCGTCGCAGGAATTTCCGTCGCCGTCTTCGGTTCCATTATCAGTCTCTATACGGGCTTCTGCCAGTCTGATTCAGATATGTTGAAACTCATCTATACGTTGGGCGGCAGCCGGAAAGACGCCCTCTTTAAAGTCATCCTCCCCGGTTCTGTTCCGCTGATTATCAGTAATATGAAAGTCAATATCGGACTTTGTCTGGTGGGCGTAATCATCGGGGAATTTCTCGCAGCAAAACGAGGGCTTGGCTATCTGATTATCTATGGTTCCCAGGTCTTCCAGCTCAATATGGTCATCACTTCCATCATGATCCTATGCGCCATCGCTATGGGATTATATAAGATTATCCAGAGTCTGGAACATCATTATAAAAAATCGTCGTGAGAAACCGACGATTCTTAATGCTGTCTGAAAAATTTCACAACTGCTCCCACAGCACGATTTCCTTTGCCGCCATAGATTTTCTGACGTCGATAATCCGTTGATTGGAAGAGCCTCGAAATTGCAGACTGATATCTTTTAACGCCTCTATAAACTCACCGTCTACAATAACGTCAAGATATTGCAGGATTTCTTTTGTTTCTTCCCATTTATGACAGAAATCCTGCAAAATGTCTTTATCAAAAAGATAACCCGTATAGCACCATATGTTTTTATCGGGGTATTTTTCCTTTACCCTTCGTAGGAGCGGCAATAAGCCTTGCTGGTTACAATATTCCATCGGTTCGCCGCCGAGCAGCGTAAGCCCTGCAATATAGGAAGGTTTCAACTTATCGAGAATCCATTCCATATCCGGCGCTTCAAATATCCTGCCGTATTGGAAATCCCATGTCATTTCATTAAAACACCCTTTGCAATGATGGCTGCAGCCACTGACAAATAAGGATACCCTTACTCCCGGACCATTTGCAATATCGCAGTCTTTGATTTCCGAATAATACATTCCCGCTCCCCCGATTTTCTATAGATGCAGCACTCTTTCCTTGATTTCCTGCGTGCGTCCCTGATTCCAGAACTGCGTGCCAATATAACCACAGGTACGCCTTGCCACATTCATTTTGCCCTGTTCCCTGTTTCCACAATTGGGACACTCCCATACCAGTTTTCCATCCTCGTCTGTCACAATTTTTATTTCTCCGTGATAATCGCAGACCTGACAATAGTCGCTCTTGGTATTTAACTCCGCATACATGATATGGTCGTATATATGCTGCATTACGGCAAGTACCGCATCCAGATTATTTTCCATATTTGGCACTTCCACATAGCTGATGGCACCACCGGGGGACAACTCCTGAAATTGCGCTTCAAAGGTCAGTTTATCAAACGCGTTGATATCTTCTGTCACATGCACATGATAGCTGTTTGTGATATAACTTTTATCCGTCACACCCGGAATCATACCAAAACGCTTCTGCAAGCATTTGGCAAATTTATAAGTAGTGGACTCTAAAGGCGTTCCATACAGACTGAAATCAATGTTAGTCTCTTTTGCCCATCTCTTGCAGGCATCGTTTAAATATTGCATTACTTCTAAAGCAAAGGGCGTCGCTTCAGGATTCGTATGGGATTTGCCGGTCATATATCTGGTACATTCGCACAGCCCCGCATACCCTAAAGAAATCGTAGAATATCCACCATAGAGCAGTTTATCAATAGGTTCTCCTTTTTTCAGTCTTGCCAGCGCGCCGTACTGCCACAAAATAGGCGCCACATCCGAGGGCGTGCCTCTTAGACGTTCATGCCTGCACATAAGCGCGCGTTTGCACAGCTCCAGTCTCTCATCCAGGATCTGCCAGAACCTATCCCTATCTCCATTCGACGAACATGCCACATCTACAAGATTCAGCGTGACCACGCCCTGATTAAATCTCCCGTAAAATTTCGGCTTGTCATTTTCATCGTGGTAAACTGTCAGGAAAGAACGGCACCCCATACAGGTATAGCAGTTGCCATTTTTTAATTTTTTCATGATTTTCTCGGATATATAATCCGGTACCATCCTTCTGGCGGTGCACTTCGCTGCAAGCTTGGTCAGATACCAATATTTGCTATCTTCATGAATATTGTCTTCTTCCAGCACATAAATCAGCTTCGGAAACGCCGGCGTAATGTAAACGCCTTTTTCATTTTTGACGCCGCGAATGCGCTGGTTCAGCATTTCTTCAATGACCATAGCAAGGTCGTCCCTTGTCTGTCCTTCCGGCACTTCGTCTATATACATAAATACCGTGACAAAAGGCGCCTGCCCGTTGGTCGTCATCAAGGTTATCACCTGATACTGAATCATCTGCACGCCCCGGTTGATTTCTTCCCTTACCCGCATTTCTGCAATGGCATGAATCTGCTCTTCCGATAAGGATATCTGCATTGCCTCCATCTCTTCCCGGACTTCCCTGCGCAGCTTTTCCCGGCTGATTTGTACGAAAGGCGCAAGATGCGCGAGAGAAATACTCTGTCCGCCATATTGGGAGCTGGCAATCTGCGCAATACACTGCGTTGCCACATTACATGCCGTGGAAAAACTTTTCGGCGTATCAATCATCGTCTCGCTGATAACCGTACCATTCTGCAGCATGTCCTCTAAATTTACAAGGCAGCAGTTATGCATATGCTGCGCAAAATAGTCCGCGTCATGAAAATGCAGAATGCCCTGTTCATGCGCATCTACGATATCTTCCGGGAGCAGGAAACGCTTCGTGATATCTTTACTGACTTCACCCGCCATGTAATCCCGCTGCACACTGTTTACGGTTGGATTTTTATTGGAATTTTCCTGTTTTACTTCTTCGTTATTGCATTCCAGAAGACTTAATATCTGTTCGTCTGTAGAATTGGATTTTCGTACAAGGGCACGTTTATAACGATAGGTGATATAGTTTCTTGCCATTGCATAGGCGTCATACTTCATCAACTGGTTTTCTACCATATCCTGAATTTCTTCCACGCTGGGAGATCTCTTCATTTCAACACAATTTTCAGCAACTACCTTCGCTATGGTCTGAATCTCATCTTCCCCAAGTTTATCCCCGTCACTGACACTGTTATTCGCCTTTACAATTGCCGCAGTGATTTTTTCCAAATCAAAAGTTACTTCTGCACCGCTTCTTTTAATTATCTTCATACCCAACCCCCAACATTTTCTTTTACATGGCACCTATTTTTGATATACTATATATTGTACCATGATAAACTTTCCTGTCAAGGTATTGTGTCATAATATTTGATAAATAATATTTAAGAAATAATATGATGTAATAAAATTTTCATCTTTCTAACCATGCTCTTTTCTCAACGTGCGAATTTGTGCCCTCAAGCACAAATTTGCGGTTGAAAGAATGTAATTCTTTCAACCTTTTCCGGGCATGAAAAAAGAGCTGGAAAAGGGACTCGAACCCTCGACCTACTGATTACGAATCAGTTGCGCTACCAACTGCGCTATTCCAGCTCAATGTCAAACACAAACTATATTATAATGGGTAATGTCCATTTTGGCAAGGACGAATTTTCTTTTTATCCAATTTTTTTCGCAATGCCTTTCCACAACCTGCTATTCCTTTAATGCGCTCATATGCACATCTAATTGGTTGTATGGAATTTCGATACCGCCCTCGTCCAGTGCATATTTGATATTTTCCTGCACCCTCCACTTGGTTTCCCAGTAGTTTTCCGTCGCTGTATGGAAACGCACGCCCAGAATCACCGCGCTCTCACCAAGCATATCTACAAAGACAACTTTTTCCTCTTCCTGCAGCACGCCTTCGTCCGCTTCTAGCAGCTTCATGATAATCTTTCTTGCTTCTTTGATATCTGCACGATAAGAAATGCCAACGGATATATCAATCCGCCGCCTGGGCATGGCGCTGACGTTTGTCATGCTGGAATTGGATAGTTCGCCGTTGGGAATCACTATCATCCGGTTATCCGCTGTGGTCAGTTTCGTATAAAAAAGCTGTATTTCTGTCACGGTTCCCTGGTTCTGGTCTACCGTAATGATATAATCCCCTATTTTAAAAGGTTTTAACAGAAGAATCAGAACGCCGCCCGCAAAATTGGATAAACTACCCTGTATGGCAAGGCCGATTGCCACGCCGACAGAACCAAGCAGGGCTACGACGCTTGCCGCATCTAAACCAAAACCGGAAGCAATCATAAAGCCTAACAGGACATACAATGCCGTTTTAATAAAAGAATCCAGAAACTGCATAACACCCACGTCCGCATGACTGCGTTCCATAGATTTGCGGAAAATTTTACGGATTAGCTTAATCAACTGCATCCCTATAAAAAGGGCAATCAAGGCAAGCAACACCCTAATTCCGAAATGCAGCGCCTTTTCAGGAAGCGTCTGTAAATAGGACTCTATCAGACTCACATCGATTTCTTCTCCTGCAATCGCTCCGATATCCGCCAATCCGTTTTCCTCCTTTATTCAGTCTTTTCTTTGATTTTCTTTAACCGCTCCGCCGCTTTTTCTGCAGCTTTCGCTTTTTCCCTTGCTTCTTTCGTAGCTCTCTGCGCCGCTTCTTTGGCTTCTTTTGCCTCAATTGCAGTAATTCTTGCTTCCTCTTCGGCAATTCTTCTTTCTTCTTCTTCTTTTGCCTTACGGATGGCTTCTTCTTTCGCTTTCTTAATCGCGGCTTTTTCTTCCGCCGTATAAGGCGTATAGGCGAAAATAGATAAGGATAGCGGTGCACTGACCATCTCTATCGCATAGGGCTTTCCGTCCCACTCTTTTTCTATGGCGCGCTGTTCTTTCGTATTCACGATTCCGCTGCCGCCGTAAGCTTTGGCGTCTGTATTCAGAATTTCCTTATATTTGCCTGCATAGGGAACACCAACGGTAAACTCCTGCTTTACATTGGCAAAGTTAGCAACCACGACCAGCGTATCCGCTTCTTTCTCATCCTTGCGCAGATAGGACAGCATACATGCCTGCGGCGTAATACAGTTAATCCATTCAAACCCTTCCCAGGAATCGTCTTTCCGATACATCGCCGGAAGCGTCGTATAGAGTTTATTCAAATCCGAAACCAGTTTATTTAACTTCTTATTATCATCGTTTTCTAACAGCTCCCACTCCACCGCGCGGGCTTCGTTCCACTCATCATATTCCCCGATATCCTGCCCCATGAAAAAGAGTTTCTTGCCGGGATGGGTTATCAGATACGCATAGGTCAGGCGCAGGTTGGCAAACTGCTCCTCTCTGTCGCCGGGCATCTTGCCAAGCATGGTCGCCTTCCCATGTACAACCTCGTCATGGGAAAAGACGAGCACGAAATTCTCACTGTATGCATAAATCATGCTGAACGTCAGATTATTGTGACATCCTGAACGGAAATACGGGTCGCTCTTAATATAGCTTAAATAATCGTTCATAAATCCCATATTCCATTTCAAATCAAAGCCCAATCCGTCATCTTCCACGGCGCCCGTAATCTTTGGCCACGCCGTTGATTCTTCCGCAATCATCAGCACATCGGCATTCCGTTTCTTGACAATGGAATTTAAATGTTTCAGAAACTCTACCGCTTCTAAATTCTCATTGCCGCCGTACATATTGGCAACCCACTGTCCATCGCTCTTACCATAATCCAGATAAAGCATGGACGCCACCGCATCCATACGGATACCGTCTGCATGGTACTGCTCAATCCAGTAAAGTGCATTTGCTATCAGATAATTTCTGACTTCCGGTCTGCCATAATTATAAATCAGGGTTCCCCAATGAGGATGGCTTCCCTGTCTAGGGTCCATATGCTCATAAAGGCAGGTTCCGTCGAAATTGGAAAGTCCATAGGTATCTCTTGGGAAATGGGCGGGTACCCAGTCTAAAATAACGCCGATATCCGCTTTGTGCATTTCATTCATAAAATACATGAAATCATCCGCCGTACCGTATCTGGATGTGGGCGCATAATACCCGATAACCTGATATCCCCAGGAGCCGTCCAAAGGATGCTCCATGACCGGCATCAGCTCAATATGGGTATAATTCATTTTCTTCACATAACTGATAATTTTAGGCGCAAGCTCCCTGTAATTCAAATAAGGGCTTCCATCCTCCGGTTTTGCAAAAGAACCCAGATATAACTCATAAATACTAACCGGCGCATTCACTGCCTGTACCTTACTCCGCTTTTTCATCCATTTGGCGTCTTCCCATTCAAAGCCATCCAACTGCCTGATAACGGAAGCAGAATCCGGCCGTAGCTGCTGTCCAAATGCATAAGGGTCAGCCTTTAAGTAAGTCAGACCGCCTTTTACCTTCAATTCAAATTTATAGCAGTCGCCTACGGACACACCCGGAATAAAGATTTCAAAAATACCTGAATCCCATAATCTTCTCATCTGATGCACCCTGCCATCCCAGCCGTTAAAATCCCCGACCGTGCTGACACGAATCGCATTCGGCGCCCATACGGCAAAATATACGCCGTCCACGCCATTTATCTTCATAGGATGGGCTCCCAATTTCTCATAAATCGTATAATGGATTCCCGCATTAAATTTCTCGGTATCCTTTTGCGTAATCTGCGGCTCAAAATTGTAAGCGTCCTTTACTTTCTTCAACGTCCCATCTTCGTATTCCACCACATATTCATAAGGAAAAACCGTCTTTCCGGGAACCATTACCGCAAAATAGCCTGCCTCGTCAACGCATTCCATCTCATAGTTTTTATTCCCCGTATCGGGCTGGACGCGCACGCTTTTTGCTCCTGGCATAAATGTCTGGATTAAAATACTGTTCCCCGCCACATGCGCTCCAAGCACATGATGCGGATTATCATCCTCTGAATAGATAATCCCCTCAATTTCAGGCCAATTCATCATCTTATAAAGCTTTTTGTCCATATCGAACCTCCTTATTATAAAATACTTTCTCTAATCTTCCAATGCATGTATCAAAATGCCGCTGCGAAGCTTCGGTTCAAACCATGTCGATTTGGGCGGCATTAATTTCCCCGAATCGGCAACCGCAAACAACTCGTGAATATCCGTAGGATACATGGCAAACGCCACTTCTGAGTCTGTCTTTACTCTCCGCTCCAATTCCTCAAGTCCCCGGATGCCGCCGACAAAATCAATCCTGCCATCGCTCTTCGGATCCAGAATCCCAAGAATTGGCGCCAATAAATGATCCTGCAAAATTGCTACATCTAAATCCTTAACCGCATCGCCCGTAAGCATTCCTTGTCTGATGGTAAGCTTATACCATGTATCCTGCAGGTACATGCCGATTTCACCCTTTTTCACAGGATGGTACGGCGTCTTTCCAACTTCTGTCATATCAAATAATTCACATACCTTGTCCAGAAATTCTTCTTTCGTATAACCGTTTAGGGATTTGACTACCCGGTTATAATCCATGATGCACAACTGCTCATCCGGAAACAGAACGGCTAAAAAATAGTTAAACGCTTCTTTTCCAGTATAATCCGGCTGCTGTTTCCGCCGTTTCTCAGAAACCCTGACTGCGGAAGCGCACCTGTGATGACCATCCGCAATATAAATTTTATCAATTCCGGCAAAGCCTTCCCGAATTATCCGTACCGGTTCCTCTTCATCAATCCGCCATACCCTGTGGGTAATGCCATCATCCGCCGTAAAATCATACAGAGGCGGCTTCTTTTTCGCAATATCAATCTGTTCCTGGATATCCTGCTTCTGCCGATAAGCCAGAAAAATCGGTCCCGTCTGGGCATTGCAGATATCCACATGCCGGATTCTATCAGCTTCCTTCTCCGCTCTCGTATTTTCATGCTTCATAATGACATGATTCTCATAATCGTCCACGGAGGCACAGGCGCCGATGCCGGTCTGCGTCCTTCCATGCATCGTCAGTTCATAGACATAATAAGCCGGTCTTTGTTCTTTGACGAATTCTCCCTTCTCTACCATGTCCCAGAGCATGTCTCTTGCCTTCTCATAAACTTCCGGCGCGTACATATCATACCCCCTGGGAAACTGGGTCTCTGGGCGGTCTATCCTTAAAAAAGAATAGGCGTCTCCCTCTACTGCTTTTCTTGCCTCTTCCCGGTTATAGACGTCATAGGGTAGCGCGGCAATTTTCTCAACGAGCTCCAATCTGGGTCGCAGTGCTTCAAACGGGATTACGTCTGCCATATTTTTTCTCTCCGCTTATCTGAATTTTTATTTTATTTTATCAAATATACTTGTCCAACACAAGTGTCCGGTGCTAAAATATTTCTAGGAAAAGAAGAAGGAAGTGAGTAAATGACTACAGAAAATGCAGAAATACTCCATAGAATCAATGCTTATGCTGAGAAGACGCTGGCGGATATCGACCCGCAGAAAACCCCCGTTTCTTATCAGCTTGAAACATTGAAACCTGTTATGGAGGAAATTGCCAAAGAAAAAGGAATGTCCGTCGAGGAAGTTTTCATCCTTTATATGGACCTTGCCAGTGAAGTCGCCGTGAAAGCGGAAGCCCAGTTTCAATCGGAATTAGAAAGCGGCTCTTCCC
Organism: Muribaculaceae bacterium; assembly: GCA_023663465.1. Taxonomy (GTDB): domain Bacteria; phylum Bacillota; class Clostridia; order Lachnospirales; family Lachnospiraceae; genus UBA3282. The sequence continues at coordinate 19,643 of JAMPHJ010000022.1, forward strand.
TATAAGCTAACCCGCCAGATAGGCGGGTTAACGCTTATTTAATGACTCTTACCCGGAAAACGCCCGGAATAGATTCCAGTTTCTGAATAATTTCTTCGGAAGCAGGCGTTTCAATATCTAACATGGTATAAGCTACTTCCCCTTTGGATTTGTTGGTCATATCGGAAATGTTGATACCGTTATCGCCAAAACATGCGGTAAATTTCGTAATCATGTTGGCGATATTTTTATGGAAGATACCGACACGTCCTGCCTGTGTGCAGACGCCCATATCACATTTCGGATAATTGACGCTGTTAATGATATTTCCGTTCTCCAGATAATCCATCAGCTCCCTGACCGCCATTTTCGCACAATTATCCTCTGCTTCTTCCGTAGATGCACCAAGATGCGGAATTACAATACAGCCCTCACTGCCCGCTGTAACAGGATTGGGAAAATCAGAGACATATTTTCTGACTTTTCCAGCCTGAATGCTGTCAACCACTGCCTTTTCCTCTACCAGCAAATCTCTAGCAAAGTTTAACAAAATAACGCCGTCTTTCATCTTATCGATGGCTTCCTGGTTAATCATTCCTTTGGTAGCGTCCATCAAAGGCACATGGATGGTAATGATATCGCAATTTTCATAAATTTCATCCACATTCAGAACATGTTTTACATCGCGGCTCAAATTCCATGCCGCATCTACGGAAACATAAGGATCGTACCCATAGACTTCCATACCAAGATGTTTCGCCACGTTAGCAACTTTCACGCCGATAGCGCCGAGACCGATAATGCCCAGCTTCTTATCGTAAATTTCTGTTCCTGCAAAATTCTTTTTGGCTTTTTCTGCCGTCTTGGCGATATTTTCATCCTTCTGATTTTCCAACACCCATTCGATACCGCCCACGACATCTCTCGATGCAAGCAGCATACCGGCAATTACCAGTTCTTTTACGCCATTTGCATTGGCGCCAGGCGTGTTGAATACAACAATTCCTTTCTCAGCGCATTTATCTAACGGGATATTGTTCACTCCCGCACCTGCGCGGGCAATGGCGAGAAGCTTATCCGGCAGTTCCATATCGTGCATCGCTGCGCTTCTGACCAGAATGCCTTCCGCTTCCTCAAGATTATCCGTCTGGGTATACTGTGCGCTGAATTTTTCAATTCCTACTTTTGATATCGGATTTAAACAATGATATTTAAACATTTTTATAACCATGCTCCTTTCTCAACGTGCGAATTTTTCTTCAAAGTCTCTCATAAAAGCAACCAGTTTTTCCACACCTTCGATTGGCATCGCATTATAAATGCTGGCGCGCATACCGCCTACGCTGCGGTGTCCTTTCAGATTAACGAAACCTGCCGCTTCCGCTTCTTTTACAAATTTCGCATCTAATTCCTTATCCCCTGTCACAAAGGGAACGTTCATATAAGAACGGTCTTCTTTTCTGACGGTTCCCTTAAATAAACTGCTCTCATCCAGAAAATCATACAGGATTCTCGCCTTCTTCTCATTTAATTCCCTCATTGCAGAAAGACCGCCGTTTTTCAACAGCCATTTAAATACTTTACCGCAGATATAAATACCATAGCACGGCGGCGTATTATATAAAGAATCATTATCCGCCTGCACTTTATAATTCATCATCGTAGGCGTCCCCGGAAGTACATCGTCTGTCAAAAGGTCTTCACGGATAATTACGATCTGCGTGCCTGCGGGACCTACGTTTTTCTGCACGCCCGCATAGACCATGCCATATTTGGAAATATCCATCGGCTCCGATAAAAAGCAGGAAGACACATCCGAAACAAGAATCTTCCCTTTCGTATCTGGCAGCGTATGATATTTCGTTCCGTAAATGGTATTGTTTTCACAGATATACACATAATCCATATCATCGGTAATCGGAAGATTTGTACAGTCCGGGATATAGGAAAAGGTCTTATCCGCAGAAGAAGCAAGCTCTACTGCTTCTCCGTATAATTTTGCCTCCGCAAACGCTTTCTTTGCCCACTGTCCTGTCAGGATATAGCCCGCCTTGCGGTTTTTCATCAGATTCATCGGTACGGACGCAAAAATCAGACTTGCTCCGCCCTGTAAGAACAACACCTTATAATTATCGGGAATCTCTAACAATTTTCTTAAATCTGCTTCCGCCTCTTTGATAATCGTATCATAAACTTTGGAACGATGACTCATTTCCATAACCGACATGCCGCATCCTTGATAATCCAGCATTTCGTCTGCAGCTTCTTTTAAAACCTCTTCGGGCAATACCGCAGGACCTGCAGAAAAATTGTATACTCTAGCCACTCTTTTTTCCTCCTCGCAATCAGACAACAGAAAGTACGCGTCACGGACTTTTTATTATCCTGTTTTTAAAACTAAGCAATATTGTACATACATCCACTGTTTTCGTCAAGTTTCTATTCTCATTAAATTGTGTGAAATCCTAATAATACATAATTACCGGCGTCCCGATTTCCACCATCTCATAAATTTGACTCATCGCCTCATAAGGCGTATTAATACAGCCGTGGGAACCGTTGGTCTGATAGATTGTGCCACCGTAACGGCTTCTCCAGGCAGCGTCGTGAATCCCGATATTTCCCTTGACCGGCATCCAGAAATTAACATGGGAAGCATATCCTTCCCCTCGCAGTATCCGGTTCGTCTGCTTTAAATAAACGAAATTGACGCCCTCCGGCGTGCCCATACGCCTTGAAGTATTTCCGGTCACGACAGGCGTTTCGATTTCCAGTTTTCCATTCTGGTAATAATACATCATCTGCCCGCCCATATCGATTTCGACATAAGTATCGCCGATATCATCTTTTCCCTGTTCCTTCGCACTCTGCAGATAGACAGGGGTATGTACTTCATCGGCTTTTTCTAAAAATGCCTCTGTCAGATAGGCTGTTTCCGCTTTCTGGTCCAGCCGGTTTCCATAGGTTCCGCCCTCTACGGTAATCATTCCTCTTTTCGTTGTGTAAAATTCCCTCGGCGCCCCTACGGTATCGTATTGTTCGGCAAGCGACTTAACAAACTCTTCTATGGCGTCTTCCCGCAGCTGCAGGTTCCCGTTCTCATCCGGTAAAAAACCGCCCTCTTCATCTAACAGAATCCAGTCGCACACGATGGAAGCATCCACCGGAATCCTCTCTTCTCCTATCTGATACACGATATGGCAGTCCTGAAAATCCCTGACCTGCTCCCATTTTTGCAAGATTTCCTGCATTTCTTTTGTCAGTTCCATATCATAATAACAGCCCGCCTCCGATAAGGATATCGAGTTTTGTGCATTTTGAAGCGCCGCCGCTACTGCATTTCTTGCCGCTGTTAGATCTAGAACATTTGTTCTCTCATTCAATAGCTGATAGCCATCTTGGGTCTTTATAATCTCAAATTTTCTGTCTTTACCGTCCTCTTCCTGCACAAAGGGCAGCCGGGAAAAACATTCTTCCAACAAAGTCTCATCATAGGACACAACAGGCGAAATCGTATCGTCTCTGACTTTCCAGAAACTGTCAATCCACAGCCATGCATTCTGCCTGTCCAGATACAGTTTCAGCGCCGATTCAAAATCATACTGGCAGCCAATCTCTTTTGCCGTTATCTGATAAGCGTTATTTTCTTTATCATAAATCGTAATGCCGTCGCCCTCATACTGCCCGGACAGCTCCCGGTTTACTTCTTCAATACTCTTACCGGTACAATAGATACGGTTAATCCATGTCCCATATTCAAATGCATTCCGGTAATAATAGGCAAGACCGATATAGGCAATCACAATCTGCAATAGGGCAATACAAAGCAGTAAAAAAATTTTATGAAATACACGTTTTCTCATAATTCCTAACCATGCTTGTTACCAATCTTTTTAACTAATTCTATGACTGTCCTGCACCTTTTTCCAAGTCGTGGGCGTCAAATGCATCGCTAATCGGTGCGCCTGCAGGCACCATCGGGAAAACTTTATCATCTTCTGGAATGATACAGTCTAATAAAACGGGGGCGTTCATGGCAAGCGCTTCTTTGATGGCAGGTTCTACTTCTTCTTTCTTCGTCACACGGATAGCCCTGCACCCAAGCCCTTCTGCCACCTTACAGAAATCTACTTTATCCTGCAAAACGGTCTGGGAGTAGCGTTTTTCATAAAATAGCGTCTGCCACTGTCTTACCATGCCCAGCACATGATTATTAATCACCACCTGTATAATCGGAATGTTATACCGGCTCGCGGTTGCCAGTTCATTCATATTCATGCGGAAACAGCCGTCCCCTGCAATATTAATACAGACTTTATCGGGATTGCCGACTTTTGCACCGATACAGGCGCCAAGTCCGTATCCCATCGTACCAAGACCGCCGGAAGAAAGAAATGTCCGCGGACTGGAATATTTATAATACTGCGCCGCCCACATCTGATGCTGCCCCACATCTGTCGTAATGATTGCCGCTCCATCAGTAAGTCTATCCAGTTCTTCCATGATATAGGGACAGGAAAGCGCAGAATCATCATAATTGAGCGGATATTTTTCTTTTAATTCCATAATATGGGAAATCCATTCCGGGTGTTCTTTCTTATCCAGTCTGTCATTTAATTTCTGAAGCGCTTTTTTCAAATCCCCTACAATAGATACGTCGGTGTGGATATTTTTATCAATCTCCGCAGCGTCGATATCGATGTGAAGCACTTTGGCATTCTCGGCAAATTTCTTCGGGTTTCCTACGACACGGTCAGAAAATCTTGCCCCTAACGCAATCAGAAGGTCGCATTCGCTGACACCGAAATTGGAAGTCTTCGTCCCATGCATTCCAATCATTCCGGTGTAAAGGTCATTATGCCCGTCAAAAGCGCCTTTGCCCATCAGCGTATCGCATACGGGTGCGCCCACCTTAGCCGCAAATTCCCTGACTTCCTTATAAGCGCCTGAAATGATGGCGCCGCCACCCACATAAATAAAGGGTTTTTCGGACTCCTGAATCAGGGCAACCGCCCTCTCTATGTCTGCTTCTTCTAGGTTACTTCCATTTTCCTCTATCGCATCTTCCGATACCTTCACCTTTTCATATTCGCATTTGTTCGCCGTTACATCTTTCGTAATATCCACCAATACGGGACCCGGTCTGCCGCTTTTGGCAATATGAAACGCCTTGCGCAGCGTATCCGCAAGAATCTGGACGTCTTTTACGATATAGCCATGTTTGGTAATCGGCATGGTAACACCCGCGATATCCACTTCCTGAAAAGAATCTTTTCCAAGTAAAGGCAGATTCACATTACAGGTAATCGCCACCATTGGCACGGAATCCATATAAGCAGTGGCAATTCCGGTCACAAGATTGGTCGCTCCCGGACCGCTGGTCGCCATACATACGCCCACTTTCCCGGTCGCTCTGGCATATCCGTCCGCCGCATGGGCAGCGCCCTGCTCATGGGAAGTCAGAATATGGGTTATTTCATTACTATGCTGATATAAAGCATCATATACATTCAGAATCGTCCCGCCCGGATAGCCGAATACGGTATCCACGCCCTGTTCCTTCAAACATTCCACAACAATTTCTGCGCCTGTCAGTAACATTTTCTTCTCTCCTTTTTGCTTGTTTTACCGCTATTTATTCCGTTTTACCCGGTATCTGCAAAATTGCGCCTCTGTTTCCACTTGTTACAAGTTCACGGTATCTTGCAAGGTATCCGGTGGTAATTTCCGGCTCCCTGGGCTGCCATTTTTCTTTTCTTGCCGCCAGTTCTTCTTCGGATACTTTGACATCCAGTTTCATTTCCGGTATGTTAATGCTGATGATATCGCCCTCTTCTACGAATGCTATAGGACCGCCCACCGCAGCTTCCGGGGAAACATGCCCGATGGACGCCCCACGGGAAGCGCCTGAGAAACGTCCGTCTGTAATCAACGCAACGCTGGAACCTAAGCCCATACCGGCAATTGCAGAGGTGGGATTCAACATTTCCCGCATACCCGGTCCGCCTTTTGGTCCTTCATAGCGTATCACAACGACATCACCCGCTACAATCTTACCGCCTTTGATGGCCTCAATCGCATCTTCTTCACAGTCAAATACGCGCGCCGGTCCTTCATGCACCATCATTTCCGGTACGACTGCAGAACGCTTCACAACGCTGCCATCCGGCGCCAGATTTCCTTTTAATACGGCAAGCCCGCCTGTTTCAGAATAGGGATTATCCAGCGTCCTGATAACTTCCGGGTTAAGGTTTCTTGCATTCGCAATATTTTCCCCGATGGTTTTACCCGTTACGGTCATACACTCTGTATTTAACAGACCTGCATCCGCCAATTCTTTCATAACGGCATAAACGCCGCCCGCTTCGTTCAAATCTTCCATATAAGTTGGTCCCGCCGGCGCAAGGTGGCATAAGTTCGGTGTTTTCTCACTGATATCGTTGGCAAAGGCAATATCGAAATCAAAGCCGACTTCATGGGCAATCGCTGGCAGATGCAGCATGGAATTGGTGGAACAGCCCAGCGCCATATCCACAGTCAACGCATTTAAAATCGCTTCTTTGGTCATAATATCTCTTGGCTTGATATCTTTTTTATACAGTTCCATAACCGCCATGCCCGCATGTTTGGCCAACTTGATTCTATCAGAATATACGGCGGGAATCGTACCATTCCCCCGAAGCCCCATACCCAGCGCTTCCGTCAGACAGTTCATGGAATTGGCTGTATACATACCGGAACAGGAACCGCAGGTAGGACATACTTTTTCCTCAAATTCCCATACTTCCTCTTCCGTCATCGTCCCTGCCGCATGGGCGCCGACCGCCTCAAACATGGAAGAAAGACTTCTCTTCTGTCCCTTGACATGCCCTGCTAACATCGGACCGCCGGATACGAATACGGTAGGCACGTTAATCCTTGCCGCTGCCATCAACAGTCCCGGCACGTTTTTATCACAATTAGGCACCATGACAAGCGCGTCAAACTGATGGGCAAGCGCCATACATTCCGTAGAATCCGCAATCAAATCCCTTGTCACAAGGGAATATTTCATCCCGATATGTCCCATTGCAATACCGTCGCAGACTGCAATCGCAGGAAAGACAACCGGTACGCCGCCCGCTTCTGCAACGCCTAGCTTTACCGCATTTACAATTTTATCCAGATTCATATGTCCGGGTACAATCTCATTATAAGAGCTGACAATCCCGACCATCGGTTTTTCCATTTCCTCCTTGGTAAATCCAAGTGCATTGAACAGACTCCTGTGCGGCGCCTGCTGGATACCGCTTTTTACATTATCGCTTTTCATTTTTCATTTGCTCCTTTCACAACCCATGATTTTTTTACTTTCTTTTATAAAGAATAAATCTATCGTTTTCATAAGTAATATCCATCTCTTTTTCCAGATAGTCCCAAGAAATATCCTCCCCGGATAAATAAAATTTCCAACTATCCGCCCCGGCCGCGTCACGGGTTTGTCTTTCTTCTTCCGATAAAAACAGTTCCCTATCCAGAAGAATATAATCCGCTTCTTCCATCGGTCCACGCACATCTTCCCTGTCATAGAGGAATTTCATCAGATACTCCTGGTCACAATCCGTCACGCAGACTCTTTCCCCATGCGTAAGTTCCATATGGGAAAAAGCATCTTCAATCGCGGATTCCCTTTCACTGTACTGCGCATTTCTCGCAGGCAGCATCAATAGGACAATACATAGAACGCCGCAAAATGCTGTAACGGCATAAGCCGCCGCTTTGCCCTGGAATAGCCCTGTAAACTGTCCCAGAAACCAGATAAATAAAAGCGCCACCAGACTTCCAAAAAAAGAAAATACCCTGTAATAAGGCAGCGCCGCCTGTATGATTAACATCAGGGGCGTTAACAAAAACGCCAGCAACAGATACCACTCGAAAAATCCCTGTTCTTTATCCTGATTATCCCTACCCCAGAAGACTTTATAAATAAGCGCCGCCAGACATATCCCGATACAGAATAACAAAAAGATGGAGCAGCCTTCATAGTAACTTCCCATCAGCGACCTTATCCATAAGAAAAACCGGGACAGATACCCTTCTCTTGGCACACTCTGGATATAGGGCGTATCCAGCATATAGTTTACACCTGTTTTTACCGCCAGTAAAGGATTGTGCAGGATAATGGACACATGCCCCTGCCCGTAAACATCGCTTCCCGGTGTCTTAGACAGCAGATTCGAGCCGATGGCAAGCCAGATGATGGCATATAACCCTACCGTACATAGGGCGCTGATAAGGGATGTGATAAAAAAGGCAAAAAACTCTTTTCTACGCTTCTTCACAAACAGCCAGACCCCGCCGATTACACAAAGCGTCAGTACAAAGTAGACACTGCTTGGCAACGTGTAAAGCGACCAGATAAGGGCACACGCCAGAATGATATAATGTTTTTTCTGCCCTTTTTCAAATCCAATAATCTCTATCGTCTCATAAAGCGCCGTCAAGAAAAGGCAGGACGCCAGCGCGTATCCTCTTCCCTGTACTGCCAGCGTATTGACAAGTCCCATCGAGGCGGTTAAAAACACCGGAGCCAGCGCCAATCCTTTCGGAAGACACTTCCTTCCAATCGCAAATAAAAGACCCAGACTAATCAGACTGCATAGCCACGATACGCCCCTTAACCCGATTGCAGGACTGCCAAAGATAGCAAGAACCGCCGAAAGCACGGAAAACCCTACATGATTATTGGGAAGAGGCCAATGAATCGCCGCATAGACAGGACCGCGGCTTATGAAATAATAATAGGTATAAAGCTCATCATACCAGGGCGTTAACGCAAAAAGCCTCCATCCGTAATAGAATGCCATTCCAACCAGAAAAAGAAAAAAAAGGGCGCATTCCACATCCTTCTTTTCCCATATTTCCCGCAACCGCTTCATCGAAAAACTCCCAGACTAATTTATTCTCTGCGCCAGCAGATCTCCCATCTGCCTGCAGCCTACCTGCTTACAGCCCTCAGACATAATATCCGACGTCCTGTATCCTTCCTTCAATACCTGTTTTACGGCGTTTTCAATCGCATCTGCTTCTTTGTCCAAATCAAAACTGTAACGAAGCATCATGGCTGCGGATAAAACCGTGGCAATCGGATTGGCAATATCCTTACCTGCAATATCCGGCGCAGAACCGTGGCTCGGCTCATAAAGCCCGAATTTGGTATCATTTAAAGAGGCTGATGCCAGCATTCCGATAGAGCCGGTCACCATACTTGCCTCATCGGATAAAATATCCCCAAACATATTCTCTGTCAATATCACGTCAAACTGCGCCGGGTCTTTTACCAGCTGCATCGCGCAATTATCGACTAACATATGTTCTAACGTCACTTCCGGGTAATCTTTTGCCACTTCTTCTACTACGCTTCGCCACAATCTGGAAGAATCCAATACATTCGCTTTATCCACACTTGTTACTTTTTTCTTTCTTTTCATGGCGATATCGAATCCCTTTATCGCAATGCGGCGGATTTCGTTCTCATCATAGGTCAGCGTATCGATTGCTTTTCTTACGCCGTTTTCCTCTATTGTCCTGCGTTCCCCGAAGTAAAGACCGCCTGTCAGTTCCCTCATAATCAGCATATCAAATCCGGCGGCGGAAATTTCCGGTTTCAAAGGACACGCCCCGGCAAGCTCTTCATAAAGCACTGCGGGTCTTAAATTTGCAAATAAATTAAGCGCCTTCCGAATCCCCAGAAGTCCTGCTTCCGGTCTTAGATTCGGGGGCAGTTTATACCAGGGGGAAGTGGTCGTATCCCCACCGATAGAGCCCATCAGGACAGCGTCTGCGCCTCTTGCCGTCTCAATTGCTTCCTTTGTAAGCGGCTCCCCGTATGCATCAATAGATGCCCCGCCCATCAAAATATCCGTATACTTCATAACATGGCCATATTTTGCGGCCGCCGCATCTAGCGCTTTTTTGGCTTCTGTTACGATTTCCGGTCCGATTCCATCCCCCGGAATACAGGTAATCTTTAATTCCATTGTATATCCTGCCCCTTTCCGTTCCTGTACATAGTATTAAAGAAGATGCATCGAAATGCATCTTACTCTTTTTATCTTGCTTATTAGGAAATTTCCGCCTCTATTCAGCGTCCGCTTTCTCTACCTGCGCTATCGCTGACTTCTGCATCGGTATCCGGCAATTCTTATTATTTCCAAATTCCACGATAACCGTATCGTCCGTGATATCAATAATGCTTCCATAAAAACCACTGTTTGTCAAAACCGCATCTCCTACGGACAAATCCGCCAGCATTGCCGCAACCCGCTTCTGCTCTTTCTTCTGTGGACGAATCATAATAAAATACATGACCACGATAAGCAGTATGATATATCCAATCATAAAAAAGCCGCCGCCCGCTGCTGATACATCCTCGTTTAATAAAATTCCATGAATACCCATAATAATAAGTTTACTCCTTTCACAAAGCGTTCCTTCCATCATTTCTATTAACAATCTCCATATAACTATACACAAATCAGCGTCAGAAAACAAGTATTTTATACGCACTCTAATTTCTTTTTCTTATAAGCTGCAAATTCTCCTGCATCCAATGCTTCCCGGATTTCTGCCATCATCGTATTATAGAAAAAGAGATTATGCAGTACGCAGAAACGCATCCCCAGCATTTCCTTCGCCTTTAAAAGATGCCGGATATATGCCCTGGAATAGCCCTTCTGACAGACCGGACAGCCACAGCCTTCTTCAATCGGTCTCTTATCCAGCTCATATTGCGCATTAAACAGATTCAGCTTACCGTGATTGGTATACACATGCCCATGTCTTCCATTTCTGCTCGGATACACACAGTCAAAAAAATCAACCCCACGCTCTACTGCTTCCAAAATATTGGCCGGGGTTCCGACACCCATCAGATAAACAGGCTTGTCCACAGGCAGATACGGCACGGTTTCTTCTATAATATGATACATCTGCTCATGGGTTTCCCCAACAGCAAGACCACCCAGCGCATAACCATCCAAATCCATTTCCGTAATTCTTTTGGCATGGTCGATTCTGATATCCTCAAAAACCGCTCCCTGATTAATACCAAATAACATCTGATGCGGATTGACAGTATCTTCTAAATGGTTTAACCGGTACATCTCCACTTTACAACGTTCCAGCCATCTCGTCGTCCGCTCGACGGATTGCTGCACATACTCTCTATCTGCCGTACTAGACGGACACTCGTCAAACGCCATGGCAATTGTAGAGCCAAGGTTTGACTGTATCTGCATACTCTCTTCCGGTCCCATAAAAATCTTCCTGCCGTCGATATGGGAATGGAAATAGACGCCTTCTTCCTTAATTTTACGAAGTTGTGCCAGAGAAAAAACCTGAAAGCCGCCGGAATCCGTCAAGATTGGTCTGTCCCATAACATGAACTTATGTAAACCACCAAGCTGCTTAATAAGATAATCGCCCGGTCTGACATGTAGATGATAGGTATTGGATAATTCTATCTGGGTCCCGATTTGTTCCAAATCTTCTGTAGAAACGGCGCCCTTAATCGCCGCCACCGTTCCCACATTCATAAAAACAGGCGTCTGTACTACGCCGTGCACGGTCTGTAACTCTCCGCGCTTTGCCCTGCCTTCCTGTTTAAGAACTCTATACATGAATTGTTTCTCCACTTTAGGGATGTATCCTTCTTATAAATATTTATCCCAAAATTCTTCCAGACACAGATTTTCCTGCGTCATAATGACTGCGGCTTCCTTCCCTACATAGCGGAAATGCCACGGTTCATATTCAATGCTGGTAAAGTATTCTTTGCCTTCCGGGTATCTTAAAATAAAGCCATACTCACAGCTATGCTCAGCAAGCCATAACCCTGCATCGGTTTCCCCGAATCCCTGCTTCAGCGGGGAATAGGTATCACAGGTGATATCCAATGCCAGTCCAATCTGATGCTCGCTTGCCCCCGGTATGGCGATCACCCTGGAAGTGGTCTTATAGGCTTCCATATAGGAATATCCCTGCTGCATATATTCTTTGATTCTTTGATTAAAATTGTTTTCCTGCCTGTCGTCGGTTCGATAAGGAGATTTAATCATCAGATTGATGCCATCGTCTTTGGCAGCCTGAAGCATAGACAATAGCTCTGGAATAATCCTCTCGTCACACCGCAGTCCCCCTGTAATAATGCCCAGGTTAAAACTATAGTCATCCGGTATCGGGTGCTGTTTATTGACTAAAACAAGCTTCCAGTCACTGCTGTCAAATACGGGCTCGGAAGTTTCTTCCACCATCGCCTTATCATCACTTCCATCCCCATCTTCTACCGTATAAGAATCGGAATCTTCCAGAATATCCTCCAAGGTATAAGTGTCAGAATTTACGATATCTTCCGTATTTTCATATTCTTTTGCCGCCGTTACTTTTTCCGGTAAAAGTGTATCATCTAACGTTACCTCTTTTTCAATAGCAAGTGTTATCCCTGAATCCTCTTCCACCACTTCATGATAGACCGCCTGTGCATCAATAAAGCCGGACTGCCCCGAAAATACAGCAAAAGAAAAACTGCAGCTGGACATAAAAAACAACAGGGAAAACGCGATACTGATATATCTGCGCCCATTACCTGCAAAATGTTTCCTAATATACGAGATACCATGATATATGGCTAATATCGCAAGCATCATAAGAATGCACGGATATTTCAAAATCGGGTATTTTCTTGCAATATTCATACATCTATGCCTGACATTTTCACGAAATGTTTTCTTCATTATCCAATGACCATGCCTTTCAAATAGGAAAAAATAACAATAAGTATGGAAAATCTAACTTATATGATAACATATAATTTTTATTTGTACATCTCTTTTTTTACGAAAATTTAAAATTTTTATGTAAATCATTTCCTACTTTGCCCATTTATAGTATAATTTATCCATCCGAAATACTTATTGTTCCATCTATTTATCATACGATACAAAAATACTGCAAAGGAAGGTTTTAATTATGGCAGGTTCCAATTATGGTACAATCTTTCAGATTACTACTTGGGGAGAGTCTCATGGAAAAGCGCTAGGCGTCGTAGTAGACGGCTGTCCTGCGGGGCTCCCTCTTTCAGAAGAGGATATCCAGATATTCTTAGACCGCAGGAAACCGGGTAAAACGAAACTATCCACTCCCCGCAAGGAAGCGGATAAAGTAGAGATTCTATCCGGCGTTTTTGAAGGAAAGACGACGGGTACGCCCATTTCCCTTATCGTCCACAATACCTCCCAGCGTTCTACGGATTACAGTGAAATCGCAAATTATTACCGTCCCGGACATGCCGATTACACTTTTGATATGAAATACGGTTTCAGGGACTATCGCGGCGGCGGACGTTCTTCCGGCCGGGAAACCATTGGCAGGGTCGCTGCCGGCGCTATCGCTTCTAAGCTGTTAAATATGCTCGGCGTCAGACTGACCGCCTATACCCGCTCTATCGGTCCTATTACCGTAGACGGCGGGGTTTTTGATGCGCAGGCTGCTATAGATACTCCTACTTGTATGCCAGATTATGAGACGTCCAAAAAAGCGGAAGCCTATCTTGCCGATTGTATGAAATCCTATGATTCTGCGGGCGGCGTTATTGAATGTAGAATCGAGGGTTGTCCTGCGGGTATCGGTGAGCCTGTCTTTGAAAAGTTAGACGCCAATCTGTCGAAGGCAATCATGTCCATCGGCGCCGTCAAAGCGGTGGAAATTGGCGATGGCATCTTAGTTTCCCAAAGCAAAGGTTCCGAAAACAACGAC
>JAMPHJ010000023.1 GCA_023663465.1 Muribaculaceae bacterium
TGAACCGTAGCGAGAGCGTGCCTGCGTTGGATTGTATCTTCTGCACAACGGACGGTTGCAAAACCCTAATCACGCAATTATCTATTATTATTTTCAAATTCAGTGATTACAAAACCCTTTTCCCCATATATATGAAGTAACAACTACAATACCGGTTCGGTAACTTATGCTGCATATCATCCAAGAAGCCAACGATTTTATCTGGGGCGTCCCGCTCCTTTTCATCCTGATGGGGACGCACCTCTATTTTACATGGCGGCTGCACCTGCCGCAACGCAGAATCCTCTATGCCATCAAACTTTCCCTCGGTATGGAAGAGACTGGAAACAATACGCTGTCGCCTTTTTCCACACTCGCCACCACGCTTGCCGCCACACTCGGAACAGGCAATATCATCGGTGTTTCCACCGCGGTCGCCCTCGGCGGTCCCGGCGCCGTCTTCTGGTGCTGGATTACCGGAATCTTAGGCATGGCGACATCCTATGGGGAATGCTATCTAAGCGTTTTATTCCGCACGAAGCAAAAGGATGGCTCCTATGTCGGCGGTCCCATGTATGTGTTGAAAAACGGTTTACATAACAATACTTTAGGTTCCTTCTACGCTCTCTGCACGCTAGTTGCAGCTTTCGGCGTCGGCTGTACCACACAGGCGAACTCCGCCACCCAGGCCGCCGTGGCGTCTTTTCGTTTATCCCCCCATCTTGTGGGGATTCTACTGGCTGTATTGACCGGTATAGTCATTCTGGGCGGTGTAAAATCCATCGGCAGTTTGTGCGAGCGTATTGTTCCGGCAATCAGCTTTTTCTATCTGTTCGGCTGTTTTTTGCTGCTATTTCTCTATCGCAAACAGCTCCCCGGCGCCTGTCTCTGGATTTTAAAAGACGCGCTTTCCATCCGCTCTATCGCGGGCGGTTTTATCGGCTCCACGCTGCAGCTATCCCTACGTTACGGCATCGCCAGAGGACTCTTTACCAATGAAGCGGGCATCGGCACTTCGGCAATCGCCGCTGCTGCTTCCGGCGTCCGCGAACCAAAACATCAGGCCTATGTGTCCATGACGGCAGTTTTCTGGGATACTGTCGTGGTATGCCTGATTACCGGACTTGTCATCGTTGCCAATATGCTCTATGACCCTGCGTCTGTACAAAATGTGCCGGAAACTGCCCTGACTTCCGCCGCCTTTGCGCATCTTCCCTATGTGGGGGACGCCTTTTTGACCATTTCCCTGATTGCCTTCGCCGTTACAACCCTCATCGGCTGGTCCTATTTCGGGGAAAAGGCAACGGAATACCTTATAGGAAGTAAAGGTATTCCGTACTATAAATTTCTCTATATCATTATGGTTTATCTTGGCGCGATTATTCCGATGAATCTTGTCTGGGAATGCACTGACCTCATCAACGGACTCATGGTCATCCCGAATGTTCTGGCGCTCTATTTCCTGCGCCGCCATATTAAGACCTGAGTGCGCCAACGTCTTATACTTTAAAACTAGCTACAATTTCCTGCAAAGTGCGGCTGCTGCGTTCCAGAATGGACATCTTGCGCAGCACTTCTTCCGAATTGATGTTCGTATGCTGCATGGTTGATGCCAACTGTTCGATATCTTTTACCATGTTTTCATTGACCTGGGCAATCGTCTGTAAGGATACGAGCATGCCCTCCACAGAAGCGCTCATTTCTTGTGAGGAAGCCCCCAAATCCGTGGATATGCCACTGTAAAAAGCTGCATCTTCCTTATACTGCACCGCAGTATCCAGCATTGCATGGTAATCGCCGATAACATGTTCTTTCATAAAAGTAAGCAAAGTGCCGGAACTTTCTTTTAACGCCAATACAGAGCCTACAACTTCCTGAATGACCGACTGTATATTATCCACCGCTGTCTTGGAATGCTCGGCGAGATTTCTGACCTCATCTGCTACAACGGCAAATCCCCGTCCCGCTTCGCCGGCACGCGCCGCCTCGATAGATGCATTTAGGGCAATCAGATTGGTCTGGGAAGCAATCGTTAAAATTTCCTGCGACAGTGCGGTAATTTCGCTTATCTTATCCACTTCTGACAATGCCGTCTCCAATTCCTTTTCCACCTTGCGGTAAATCTGGCTTGCCTGTTGTTTCGCATCCTGCGTAGCGTTTAACAACTTCTCCGCACGAATATTGATTTCCCCGGAAGTATCCGCCGCCTCGGACGCCTTCACGGACACGTTGTTTACAACTGTACCGATTTCCGTACTTGTTACATTGATTTCGCTGGTTACTCTTGCCGCTTCGGATACTTTCTGCGTTATTTCTTCCAGCAGCTGGTCCATCTTATCCAGACCGTTATTTAAATCCGCCATATCGTTATATGCCACAGCGGCATTCTCTGCAATGCCCGCCGCTTCTTCCTGCGTGCCCAGAATTGTGTCGTGAATCTGCTTTCTCACCGACTTGGTGGCATACTCGATTTCCTCTAATTCATCCTTGAAGCCTTCCCCTACTTTATTTTTTCCGACATCGGTACGATTTACCTCATCCCGGAAATCGCCGCTTGCAAACTGCTTTAAGTCCGCTATCGGTGACAGCAGTTTATTCGCCGTCAAAATCACGCTTCCGACTAACAGAATGATTCCGATAATGCTAAACGCTGCGGAAGAAACAACTAAGCCAGACAATTCCTTGGATACTGTATTCTTCGGCATGGAAACGCCCACCGCCCAATCACAGTTTTTCATGGCTACCAGAGCGAAATACTTGGAAGCGCCATCATAATCTGTACTTAAAACAAGTCCGCCACCCGCTGCAATCGTATCTGCGACTTTATTCAGAACGCCGCCCGCTGCCTCGCTGACTGCAGTTGCTGCATCTTCCGTCGGCAGAAAATCCTGATTGGGGTGCGTTACAAAACAACCGGTGCTGTCCACCAGAAATCCATAACCATCCGTTCCGCCTACTGCCTCCACTACGTTGACTAACTCTTCAATCGTAATATCCGCGCCGCTTACGCCGGCAAACTCGCCCCCGTCCTTATACATGGGCGCTGCCACGGTAATAACCATTTTCCCTGTAAAAGCATCTACATAAGGGTCTGTCACGATAACGTCCCCCGCCGCCTTCGCCTGTGTATACCAGCCGCGCTCGCAACAATCGTAATCATCGCCCACTTCCGAATTGATAATCAGCATCGTGTGATCCTCAAATCCGTAATAGGCGTCCATAATCGTACCGTCATTCTTCGCAAGATGCGACGCCAGATAAGCTTTTATCGTCTCATAGGATTCCTGCTGCATCTTTAGTTCATAGGTATTGACATTTTCCTCTACCCAGTCAATTTCCTGAGCCATCCATCCGTTAAGTTCTTCCGCCGTCTTCTGCGCTTTTTCCATCTGCAGCTCCTGAACATTCCTGCTCACAACCCGGTTTGCAGTCAGATAACTCGCCAATGCGCTGATTACCAGAACCATGACCGTCGCCAGTGAAATGATTGCAATCAGCCTTCCCTTAATTGTCTTCATACGTTCTCCCTCATATGCCCGGCAGACGTTTTCCCCGCTGCCAGTTAACATATCCCTTCTATATTGTAATAAAAGCGTCTAAGCGTTCTCTATTATACACGCTTTTTTTCTTAGCGTCCAGTTATATGAGAGAATTGGCTGAAAACAAATTTATAAGGGGATATCATAATTTAATGGCAATTTTCCTGTTTATGAGCTTTCAGCTTTTCCTGATACATGATTTTGTCAGCTTTGATAAAATAGGTTTCCAATTTTTCATGTTTTTCCCATGAAGCTTTCATGAAGCCGAGACTGATATCCACATGATATTCCTGCGGTTCTTCTTTCTGTAAATCCTCCAATTTCTGTCTGATTCCTTGTATGAGCTTATCGGCATTATCCGTCTGCACAAGCACAATATATTCGTCTCCCCCATACCGAAACGGCAGACAGTTATCCGTCTGAAAAAACTTTAATGCCTTTCCGACTGCACATATAGCCCAGTCGCCTGCCTGATGTCCGAAAGTATCATTGATATATTTCAGCCTGTTAATATCGCCGAAAATAATATAGGTATCTTTCTTTTCTAAGCAGTTCTTTTCATAGAGTTTAAGACCGTATTCATTGAGCCCGAAACGGTTATAAAGCCCTGTCAGTTGATCCGTCATAAAAAGCTGATGGTAGTGCCTGTTTATCTCTCTATATTGCTGCTTTTGTATATAATTTTCCAAAGCAAAGCTGATATTGCGTAAGAAAGATTCAATAAATCCACAGGAAATCATTTCATCGATATCCGACATGCATACATAACCCAGCGTTCTTGCCTGAAAATGCAATGGTACAAATACAAGAACCTCTCCCTGGTCTGCATGGTAATCCGCCGCTTTCCACTCTGCAAACGTCTCATTACAATCTTTATAATCTACTTCTTCGTTTTCAAGAAAGTTATCAGCAACCACTATGTTCAAATATCTACCTTTAAAAAACTGAAAAATCTCTATAATGCCTTCCGCAATTTCCCTGCCGCTTACATCCCTTGTCGTTTTTTCGTCCATAAGTCCGAGATATTCCACCATGATGCTTGTTTGATGTTCCCGGAAAAGCATTTGCCGGATCGTTTTGCTTTCTTCCTGCGCACAGGACGGACAACACCCGCAGGTGTTTCCGGTTACGATATGATATTCCAGTTCCCGTCTTCCCATCCATCCATGCCTTTCTGAGATCATCTGCTCTATCAGTTTACAGCTTTCATATCCAAATTCACTCCTCGGTCTTGCAATCGTTGTCAGAAATGGGCGATAATGTTCACCGGTTCTATAATAATCAAATCCGGTAACACCTATCTTTTTCTCAAGATTATTTTCATGCAGAATATCATAGACGCCGGCAGCCATTTCATCATTGGCGCATATGATTGCATCTGGCAAATCTGCACCTTTATTAAATTCTTCAATCAGCTTTTGCCCGGTTTGATAGCCGTCTTCATACTGATAGCAGGCGTCAATTATCCACTCGTTTTTTATTGGAAACTTATTTTCTTTCATTTCCATGAGAAACGCATCTTTCCTTATGCCTGCTTCATAAGTCCCCGCCGGTCCCCCAAGATAACAAAAGCGGGTTGCATTATGCTTTTGTATCATATGTTCTATAACATCCCGCATAGCCTGGTGTTGATTGATTCCGATCCACGACATTCCTTGATATTCTTCCTCAATCGACACGCATGGAATACCCGCACTTCTGATTTTGTCAAGCAGAAGTTTCCGAATGCTGTTTTCCATAATCGTAAGCATCGGAATAATAACGCCGTCATATTGGTTCAAATCAGGAAACTGAAAAAAATCATATTGCTTCTTATTCCCAATCTCTCCCATTCCTATTTTCCCAAAACAAAGATACATGTGAATCTTTATCTGATGCTCTTCTCCATAGCGTCTGATTCCCTGATAGATATATGATAGATATTCCTTACTCCACCCTGTCATAAATATGGCTATCTTATTCACGCTTTTCCTCCGTAAACCGCTGAATCATTCATGGACTTTACGCCGCAATTCATGTGATATCATTCTTATAATGCTACGCTAACAGTATATCATACCTAAGATGCAAAGTCTATTTCATCTGCCGTTTGCCACGGAAAGCAATTTTCAGGCAGCATGTCTCTTCCTCTACTTCTTTCAAAATTCTGAAGCTGATTTATTGTTAAGATATGACTATTTATCCGTTGTCAGCCGCCTGATGACAGCCACTGTTTCAGAGGCGTTAATCATCAGCTGCTTCTTCGTTACTTTGCCAGCCTTTAAAGCCTCATCAATCCCTTTATAATCAAATGGTGAACCAGGCATGAATAAATTTCCACCCGCCATGACCGCTCCTGCTGCAAAGGCGATAGGCCAACGACAACCCTTTTCCGTGGCATAATCTGCAATGACCCAGTCGCTCATGACAATCCCCTGAAAACCGTTTTCCTCACGAAGATATCCTTCAATCAGTCCCCGGTGTTCAGAAGTATGAATGCCATTAATTAAATTATAGGAAGTCATGACTGCCATAGGCTGACTTTTACGGACTGCTATGGCAAACCCCTTTAAATAAATGTCACGAAGCGCCCGCTCGCTGACCTGGCTGTTGTTCTGTGTGCGGTTCAGCTCCTGATTGTTGCAGGCAAAATGCTTAATCGTGGCCCCGCAGCCAGGATGCTTTTGGATGCCCTGGATTACGGCTGCTGCAATCTCACCGCTCACTACCGGGTCCTCTGAATAATACTCAAAGTTTCGACCACACCGGACATCCCGTTGGATATTCATCGAAGGAGCAAGCCATAGATGTACCCCGTACTGCGCCATTTCGACAGCTACAATATCACCGCAGCCCTCTGCAAAATCTAGAGAAAAGCTCTGTGCAACAGCAGTGCCAATCGGTATTGCAGTAGTCGGCTGAGACAGGATGGTATCTGTTTTCTTGGGATGATAACCAAGTCTTTTCATAAACCAGACAAGAATACGCGGCATGAGTTTCAACTGGGAATCCGGCAGGGCTACCCCAATCGCGTGGGCATTGCCCTCTGCATCCCGGACATACTC
Source organism: Muribaculaceae bacterium (assembly GCA_023663465.1). Classification (GTDB taxonomy): domain Bacteria; phylum Bacillota; class Clostridia; order Lachnospirales; family Lachnospiraceae; genus UBA3282. The sequence goes on from JAMPHJ010000023.1 coordinate 6,563, forward strand.
CTTACTGATACGCACTCCGCCTGTACCGTCCGCCATCACAACAGATGGTATTCCCATCGGCTCGCCCTGCATAAATGTCTGACCCGCAGCTCCCGCCACGGTAAAAGCCGCATTACCGATAATACTTTGGACGCCGCCTTTTGGATCAAATGCGCCCAGATTCATTTTAATCAGCTGCTCCTCTGTCATCCGGCTGACAGCTTCGTCAATCTCTGGTGCACGGACATGGGGCTTTCGGACAGCAACCTCATCCGCCGACAGCCGGAGTACTGTCACGTTGTCAGGCGTCGCTTTCGTCTGCCCATTCCCCTCCGGCACAAAATCGCTAAAACCCGGATTGCCGGCAATTTGGGCAAACTTCCCACATATTATTTCCTGGTCATTATAGACGATTCCGGCGACAGCGGTATGCCGGCTGTCTGCGCCAATCCGATGAATATAATTTCCGGCTTCCAGAATATAGCTTTCCGTTTCTAAATCATAAGAGGCAATCTCTGAAATTGCATAACTGACAGATACCCGCTGCGTCTCTCCCGGCTGCAGCCTGACCGTCTTCACAAAACCAGCAAGCGTCTGATAAGGCTGCTTTAACCGTCCTTCCGGCACAGAGACATAAAGCTGGATAGCCTGTTTTCCGGGATATTTCCCGGTATTGGTAATATCAGCCGTAACCGTAACCCGCTCCCCATCCAGAATAAAATCCACCTGCTCCATACTAAATTCCGTCCAGGAAAGTCCATATCCAAAAGGAAAAAGCGGCTCGATTCCCAAGGTATCAAAATAACGGTATCCGACATAGATACCTTCTTTATATGCAGTATCATCCTTACCGCCAAACTCACCTATCTTCGGATGATCCTTCCATGTGTACCATGTGGCAGTCAGTTTCCCAGAGGGGTTATTTTTTCCAAGCAGAATATCAGCGAGAATATTACCCGTTTCAGCTCCCAACTGAGAAAGAAGCAATATATTTTTGACGTTTGCCACCGGACTTAAATCCACCATGCCGCCTGTGTTAAGCGCCAGCATGAAGTTTTCGTACCGCTCATTGCATGCGAGAATATCCCGTATTTCGGTTTTCGTCAGCAGAATATCTCCGGGAACCGGCTTTCGGTCACTGCCTTCTCCCGACACACGGGACAATACATAAACTGCCGTACTGCCTTCCCCGTTTAAAGGGAGCTCATATTCTGGTTCCTTCATGGAACGCCCCATTGCCATCTGGACGGCCATCATCCGTTTTTGACGCGCTTCTTTTTTGATAGCAGCCAAAAACTCCTCTTCCGCTTTTTCAAGCAGTCTGTCGTAGGCATCCAGCCATTCATGGGAAGTAATGTCAAAACCAGCCTTTTTAAGCCCTTTTTCCACTGTGACAAAAGGCATATTGACCTCGCCTGAACCGGTTCCACCTTTGAGCGTGTGCCGCGCACCGCTTCCGTAAACAGCAATCTTTCCAGCGCTGTCCAGTGGGAAATGCCCATCCTTTTTCAAAAGAACCGTACATTCCGCCCCATTTTTCCTAAAATACTTTGCGTGTTGTTTGATCATAGACTTTATATCCATCGTTTTACCCCCTGTTAAATACCTTCCGTTCTACCTCAACCGGCTTCACATCTTTGATTAATTTTATTTTATAGTGTTGCACCTGATTTGTAATGTAAAATGCGCTATTAAATTGTAAATTTGACAATTTTAAGGGTAAAATTTTATGGATAAATTAAAAATCCGTTATCTTTATGAAGAGGAGGATACCCTTGCCAGACAGATTAAGGATATTCCGTTTTCAGACTGTATCGGCATCATCCTTCCGGGTACGGAAATGAACCCGGAAGATTTGAAACCATTCCTAAAGCTTCCAATTCCCTTGTGCTTCCAGATGCCTATTTTGATATCCACCACCCTGACAAAAAGACAGACCGTATCCCTGCGGCCATGAGATTCTCCGCTGCTGATTGATTCGTATTAGACAATTTTACAATTATATAATCGTTTTTACATTACAAATCAAAAAAAATACTGTACTATATCAGCAAACACACCGGATAAGTTATATCAAAGTATCATGATATATGGGAAGAATGTCTGCCATATCGGTGCAATTTAATTTTAATAAAAGAAGGGAGATACTATGACTTTTCAAGACAAACGAGGCTTTTTTGCCAAAAAAATCTGGGACAGCAGAATCACTACGGAGGACACATCGTTCAAAGAAAAGGCTTTTGGTTATCTGCTGGGACCGGTAGGTGCGCTGCTGTTCAATTCAATCGTTAATGGATATATCAACGTCTACTACACGGACGTGCTGGGACTGACTGCCGTAGCGGGCGGCGCTTTCCTTGCCACATTTCCACTGATTTCTAAAATCCTGGATGCAGTAACCAACATATTCATGGGATATCTAATCGACCACACAAAGACGAAACAGGGCAAAGCCCGCCCCTATATCCTGCTGGGTGCGCTCCTCATGCCCATCGCCGGCATTCTGATGTATGCAATCCCCAAAGCCAGCATGACCGTCCAGCTTGTCTGGATCGTCATTTCCTATAATCTGTACTATGCCATCAGTTACACGATTTACAACATGAGCCACAACATGATGATTCCTCTCTCTACCAAAAACACCAATCAGAGAGCGACTCTTTCCACCCTTGCCAGCATTTCCAACATCGTCTTTGCCGGAACATTGACAGCGGTTTTGGTTCCCATGTTGGTACTGCCAGTGATAGGCGTAGACCAGACGAAATGGATCACTATGATCTGCACCGTAGCCATTATCGTATTACCCATGGGTCTGTTGGAATATTTCTTTACCAAGGAAAGAATCACAGAGGCGGAAAATGAAGAGAATGCCGAGAAGAAAGAGACCATTCCCTACATAAAACAGATGAAGTCCTGCTTTACGGACAAATTCATGGTGATGGTGCTGCTGATTTTCGCCATCACGCAGTTTATCGCCTATATGCGAAGTACCAGTCTGCTCTACTACTGCAACTACATCCTAGGCACCTATAACGACGGCATCACACCTACCATATTGCAGGTGATAGGCGGCGTTCCTATGGGACTTGGCATGTTCATCATCATCCCGCTGACAAAGAAGTTTGAGAAACGTACCCTGTTCCTTATCGGAAACGGTTTGGTCGTAGTGGGGACTGCCATCTGTCTGCTGGCTCCAGCTAATATGGGAGTGGTCATTGCCGGACAGATTATCAAAAACATCGGAACCATCCCCAACTCCTATATCTTCATGGCTTTCTTCGCAGACTGCCTGGACCACTTTGAACTGACCCACCACTTCCGCTGCGATGGCTTCGGCATGTCGGTATACAGCATCATCGTTACGGTCATGGTAGGTGTGTGCACCAGTGTCTTCAACCTAATTCTGTCCCGCACCGGATATGCGGCGCCCAGCCTTGTAGATGGCGTGACTGTAGCAGCGACGCAGTCCCAGGCTACATTGACTGGCATCCTCGGTTCCTTCTATGGTGTAGAACTCGTCGGGTCGGCGGTGATGATAGTTATGTTCTTCTTCCTGCGGGTAGAGAAAATTTTGAAAGAAAAAAGTCCAAAAAATGAGATGTGATTGAATGCAGGATACTGCTGAGGAAAGGGAAAGGTTGAAAGAAGGTAATTCTTTCAGCCTTTTCTTTTTTCAACACCCCCACCGCTTCGCCAGCTTCCGGCGCACGATGACAAAACAGATAACATGCGCCGCAAACGTGATAATCCAGCTTGCCGGATAGGTCAGATACAAAGACGTCGTCGTATGAAAAGGCTCTATGCGGAACAAGGTAAAAATCCACAACAGCCGCAGCCCGCAGGCGCCGATTAGGGATACAATCATCGGCATGATAGAATAGCCGATTCCCCGCAGGGAGCCTACCATGACGTCCATCATCCCGCATAGCGCATATAATCTACAGATAATATTCATCCTTTTCATCCCGGCTTCCACCACCACCGGATTCGGCGTATACATGCCAAGCAGCGGACGCCCGAAAAAGGCGGCGAGATTACCAAATATGGTTCCCACCACAATGACACAAAGCTCCGACAGATACAAGATTTTGTTAACTCTCTCGTATTTCGCCGCGCCGATATTCTGACCGGTAAAGGATATCGCCGCCTGATGAAACGCATTCATGGACACATAGACAAATCCCTCGATATTCGCCGCTGCAGAATTTCCGGCAACGACAATGGCTCCGAAAGAATTGACCGACGACTGGATGATGACGTTGGAAAAGGAAAAAAGAATGCCCTGAAAACTTGCCGGAAGCCCTATCTGCACAATCCGCTTCAATTTATCCCCGTCGATGCGAAGCCCGGATAGTTCCAGATGCACGCCGCCCTGCTGTTTCACCATACACCGGACAATCAGAAAGGCTGATATACACTGTGAAATAACGGTCGCTGCAGCAACCCCCGCTACGTCCATCTGTAAAGTAATGACAAAAAATAAGTTTAACGCTACATTAATAACACCTGCTATTGATAAATAATACAGAGGACGCCTGGTATCGCCCACCGCACGCATAATCGCACTGCCAAAATTATACAGCATCGTCGCTGTCATGCCTAAGAAATAAATCCGCAGATAAAGCACGGCAAGCGGCAGCACATCTTCCGGCGTCTGCATCCAGATTAAAATCTGCTTCGCGCCGATGCACCCTATCACCGTCAGCGCGATGCCGCTGTAAATACTAAGAAGCATCGCGGTATGAACCGTTTCCGTCAAATCCTTCTGCTGTTTTGCACCGAAAAACCGGGCAACCAGAACATTTGCGCCAATAGACAGCCCTAAGAAGAAATTCGTCAGCAGATTTATCAGCGATGTATTAGAGCCGACCGCCGCCAGCGAATTATCCCCGGCAAACCTGCCCACCACGATAACGTCCGCCGCATTAAAAAGCAACTGGAGAATGCTGGAACACATAAGCGGCAGCGCAAATAGCAGGATTTTCCCCAGAATCGGACCATTACACATATCTATTTCATATTTTTTTCCATTCGTCTGCTCCTGCAGATTATCTGTTTTCGCTTCCATAGTTTACATAACTAAACCCACGGTCTCCGCAGGCTTTCCTTCCATCGTTCTTTCTGTTCTGTATACTGCATATTTAACCAATCCGCCGCCTGTGATACCCCCTCTTCGGTCAGCGGCACCCTTATGGACTCTTTTTCTTCTTCCGGCGTTTTGTGTACGCCAAAAGGCTCTGGCCAAATTGTCACCTGTATTTCATCTTTCGGCTCGCTCTTGACGCGCTTTAGCAGATAGCGCATTCCGTCCATACTTCCCGAATATTCCTCTTTCTTAATATAATTAAGGGGGTGAAAAGTTTCTTTATCTATCATGGTGTACCCTGTCCATTTACTGGTTTTTAGTTTTTTCCACGTTCTGCGCCGTAGATTCTTCTTCTATTATAATCGAATACTCATTCTAGCATAATTTCATTTTTCTCGCAAGTAAGTCTTGCTTTTTTCCCTGGGATTGGGTATAATGGTAAATGCTTTCGGGATGTGGCTCAGGTGGTAGAGCGCTACTTTAGGGAAGTAGAGGCCGCAGGTTCAAGTCCTGTCATTCCGATTCACACGCACCAAAAGGACAGCCCATCCCGGCGCTGCCCTTTTTCTTATCTTATCCAATCTTTTCCTTGATATTCTTCTATAAAACCGGCTCCCTCTCACAGGAGCGCTCATCCATAAAAGTCTCAAACTCCTCCTGCGGAATAGGTTTGGAAAAATAATATCCCTGCTGGATTTCGCAGCCTATCTCGGATAAGTAGTTGCTCTGCTCTAAAGTTTCCACACCTTCGCAAAGAGACGTAATCTGCAGTCGTCTCGCCATATCCACCACACAGGATATGATAATCTTATCGTTTTCCTTGAAATTGTCCGCCTTCAAGAACACCTTATCCAGTTTAATGATGTCTATGGGCAGTCCGCTCAACAGATTTAAGGAAGAATAGCCGGATCCAAAGTCATCCATAGACACTTTGACGCCCATTTCATGAAATCCGTTGACCAACTCCAACGCTTTCTCGGTATTGTCGATATAAATGCTTTCCGTCAGCTCAAACTCTATTAAATCCGCTGGAATCTGGTATTCTTCAAACAGAGATTTCACATAGGATAAAACTCCCATCTTATGTAAGTGGATTCTCGATACGTTTACGGAAATCGGCACAATCATTTTATTCTCGCGCAGACGGCGCGCGATAAACTGAAAAACTTCCCGGTAAACGAAATAATCCACATCGACAATCTGTCCGCTCCGCTCCACAATCGGGATAAATTCGTCCGGGTACACAAATTTTCCATCCGGCTTGCGCCAGCGCACCAAAGCTTCCGCACCAATAATCTTTAACGTTCCGGTTTCCATCTTGGGCTGATAATACACATGAAATTCACCCTTTCTGATTGCGGTGGGCAGGTAAGAGGTAATCTCGACTTCCCGCTTAATCCCTTCCATCATCCGGTTGTCAAAAAGGACGCAGCAGTCGTCTTCCATTTCCTTCGCTACTTTCCTCGCCAGATTGGCGTTGGAAATAGCGGTTGCCGCATCTAACGACCTGCTTTCCTCCGAAATAATCGAAATCCCTGTGCAGAGTTTCAGTCTCTCGTCCAGATAATTGTCCCGCAGTTTTCTTTCGATATCCAGATTGATTTTATTGATGTCTTCCCGGTAACCGTCATTCGTCCACTCATTTTCCATGCGTGCCGCCATAACAATATTATCGGAATACACTCTTGCTGCACATAACATATAGGGGTTGTTGCTCGTAATCTGATGGACAAATTCTTTTAATAACATATCGCCGCGCTGATATCCATAGGTGTCATTGATATATTTAAAATATTTTACGTCCGTATAGATAATTGCAATTCGATAACCATCCATTTTGGCAATTTCTTTCTCTACCTTTTCCAGAAATTCTTCATATCTATCCAAGCCTGTCAAAATGTCTTTCATTTCTACCATGCCTATGCCTCCTCCTTTCTGCCTACTATCTATGCCGCTATTTGTCCATCACTGCAATGCTCCGCCCCTTCCCTAATCTGTGCATTTATACCCTTCTATCCTATAGTCTACAAAATTCCATAAATCGTGTCAATCACTCAAGGAAATCAATTTCAGTCCCTTTCATATGGAACCGCCAGACAGCTAGAATCCTAACTTTTTTCTTTCTGTTTCAGCACTTCCAAAAGATATTCCCAGGCCCTCTGGGTGGAAGAGATACTCAGCGTTTCTTTCGTGGTATGGATATCTTTCATGTCCGGTCCGTAGGAAATGCAGTCTAAGCCCTCTATCTTGGCGGAAATCAGACCACACTCCAATCCTGCGTGAATCGCCGCCACTTCCGGCTTTTTGCCATACATTTTTTCATAGACTGCGACCATTTTATCCCGCAGCGGCGAATCCTGCTTATATGCCCAGCCCGGATACTCCCCGCAGAAGCTGACTTCCCCGCCAGCAAGATGCGATACTGCCTCCAGCTTCCTGCATACCGCCTGTCTGGCGCTCTCTAGTGAACTTCTGATTGCATAATGCAGAAAAAAGCCTTCCTCAGTCAGCTCCATGATTCCCAGATTGAGAGACGTCTCGACCAATCCTTCCACGTCGGCGCTCATCGCCTGGATGCCGTTTGGCATTGCCATCAGATAGGTGGCTGTCTTTTTCATACTGTCTTTTTGCAGACACGATACCCTCTTTTCCTCCCCGGCTGCTGCTAAGAGGCGGACTCCCGCATCTTTTACTGCCAGTTCTTTTTGTATCTGTCCTTCCATGTCGCGGACAATCTGCAGACACCGGTTTACTTCTTCTTTTGCCACAAGAAACTCCGCTTCTGCCTGTCTTGGAATCGCGTTATCCGCAAGACCGCCTTTTAAACTGCAAAGGGATGGGGATGTTTCCTTTAAAAGCGCATCCAGCACACGTCCTATCAGACAGTTGGCGTTGCCGCCTTCTTTGATGATTTCCGCGCCGGAATGTCCGCCCTGCAGTCCGTCCACCTGCACCTGCAGTAAAACGCCGCTCTTTTCTTCCCATGCGACGGGGAGTCTACAGTCTGCCCTGACGCCCCCGGCGCAGCTTGTCAGCAGAACGCCTTCTTCTTCGTTATCCAGATTCAGCATTCTCTTACCCTGCAGCATGGATAAATCAATTTTTCCCGCGCCTTCCATGCCTACCTCTTCGCCTACGGTCAGAATCGCTTCCAGCCGCGGATGAGGTATGTCTTTGGCATCTAAAAGCGCGAGGATATAAGCGACCGCAATGCCATCGTCCCCGCCAAGACTAGTTCCTTTGGCAAAAATCGTATCCCCTTCTCTTTGTAATTGCAGCGGCTCTTTTTTCATATCGATAGACAGTTCCGGTTCTTTGACGGCTACCATATCCATATGTCCCTGTAAAATCAAGGTTTCTTCCGCCTCATACCCTTTCGCCGCCTCCTTGGCAAGTATCAGATTCTTCCACTCGTCCTGGATACAGAAAAGTCCTCTTTTCTCTGCAAACGCTTTGATATAATTGCTGATTCCTTCTTCATTGCCGGAACCATGCGGTATCTTACAGATTTCTTCAAAAAAATGAAATACTGCCGCCGGTTGTAATCCTTCTAATACGCTCATGCCGCTCCTCCATCTACATCTGATAAGGCAAGAAATGGAGGATGGCTCCCTGCCATTCTCCATTTATCGTTTCCGTTTCTTTTACTGATTCCAGACTTTTGTTTTCATTTCTTTCGCATTCTTTTCGTCTGTCTGCACTTTCTTTATTTCAGGTTTGCTTTTGCGAGCTCCGCTAATGTCTCAAAACCTTTGGCGTCATTGACTGCCATCTCAGCCAACATCTTTCTGTTAATCTCAACATCGGCATTCTTTAAACCGTACATAAATCTACTGTAGGACAATCCGTTCATTCTTGCCGCCGCATTGATACGGGCAATCCATAACTGTCTGAACTGACGTTTTCTCTCTTTTCTACCCGCATATGAGGACGCTAATGCTCTCATAACGGACTGTTTTGCTACTCTGTACTGTTTAGACCTTGCTCCTCTATATCCTTTTGCAAGTTTTAAAACCCTGTTATGTTTTTTTCTAGCGTTTAATCCGCCTTTAATTCTTGCCATTTCTTTTTCCTCCTTAAACGACCTGTCAAAATAGCTGCAATAGCAACCTTTTACAGATACGGTAATATTTTCTTCATATTCTTAACGTTCGTTGCATCTGTTATCGTAGATTTTCTAAGATTTCTCTTCGTTTTCGGAGATTTCTTAGTTAAGATATGGCGTTTATAAGCTTTGTTTCTTTTTAATTTACCCGTTCCAGTTACTTTAAACCGTTTTGCAGCTGATCTGCTTGTCTTCATTTTTGGCATTTCAAAAATCCTCCTGTATTTATAAATTTATGAGATATCATAATTCGGATATCATTTATTTTAAACTGAATAAGCTTATCGCTTCTCAGCTAAAAACATCGTCATACTCCGGCCTTCCACCTTCGGCGCTTTCTCTATCACCGCAATATCGGCAAGCGCTTCGGCAAAATCGTCGAGTATATGTTTGCTGGTATTCATATGCGCCATCTCACGTCCCCGGAAACGTAGCGTGATTTTCACCCTGTCGCCCTTGGTGATAAACTTTCTTGCCGCATTGACCTTGGTATTCAAATCGTTGGTATCGATATTGGGAGATAACCGGATTTCCTTGATTTCAATAACCCGCTGTTTCTTCTTCGCTTCCTTTTCTTTTCGGGTCTGCTCATATTTGAACTTCCCATAATCCACAATTTTACAAACTGGCGGCTTCGCTGTCGGCGCAATCTTCACCAAATCAACGCCCGCTTCCTCCGCAAGCTTCAGCGCTTCCCTGGAAGACATGATTCCAAGCTGCTCGCCGTTTTCCCCAATCACTCTGACTTCTTTGTCCCTAATCTGTTCGTTAATGAATAATTCGCTAATAGCCTTACCCTCCTCATATTATTCACAAGATATAAGTAATTGCGAAACTAAGATTTTACAACCGTCCGTTGTACAGAATATACAATCCAACGCAGACACGCTCTCGCTACGGTTCAAACGCAACGGTACATAAGATGCCAAAGTACGGCATCTAAGTACCGGCGTTTTCACAGTACCTGCTTTTGGAATTGTATATTCTGTACAACTACACACTTTTAAACTTTTGTTTCGCAATTATCTATTCACAAAATAAAAAGTGGATAGCATAACTACCCACTCATTCTACACATACAAAACCCGCCAATCGTCACAGACGAAACCGCGATGTCCTTCCATGGATATGAACGCCTGCGAACCCGATTGTTGCAGGGTGAGAGTGGATACTCTGCTTGGTTGTTATGTTTCCATACACACTCAGATACTTTAACATATCCGGTCGGTTATGTCAATTGGTTTTTTTCGATTTTTCACAAATTTTTCATAAAGCTGAAGGTTCACCTCCCAATTATAAAATCAATCGATGTGTTACACTTAGTATAGCATAACGGATGGAAAAGTCTATCAGCTTTCCGCCCATCCTTTATCTTGCTATTTTTTACACTTTCATACCTTACTCTATAAAGTTATTAACTCTTCCTCACAAATTTCCCCTGTATTCTTATCGCGTACCGTTATTTTAAATGTAATCTGACCGTCTGACGGACATTTTATGATATTCCCATCTGAAAAATCCTGTATCATTTCCCTTTCCGTTCCCTGCTCGTCCAGTATGCTAATCCTGTATTCTACATCCGTCTCATAGTTGGCTACCGTTTCTATAAAATATCTATCTTCCATGTCTGCTGATTTCTGCAATAAAATCCCCATCGTCTGAGATGGCAGATCATCCATTTTTTCCTGAACGGAACCATAAAACAGATCCTGCCGTTCCATTTCATCATAAGAATCCATCACATCAGCAAACAGGGCGGAATATTTTACCGCTCCCGCTCCGGATAAATGATGATAATCCATAAAATCCTCATTATCCATATCTAAAATATCCGTTCTGCATAGATTAAAATCATAATATTCTATGCCATTAGCCTCTGCATAATTTTTCACATATTCATAAAATACATCATAATTCCCTATTGCCTGTATATAAAAATCCGTAAACGGAGTCGTAACCAGCACCAGATGTATTCCTTCTTCTTTGCAAAGTTTTACTATTTTATCCAGATATTTTAAAGAATACCCGGAAATAACGCTTTCTATTATTTCCGGTTTATCTATTGTTGTTATCATTTTGGGATTCCCTGGCGATCCAGGTGAAACCATGGAGCCTTTATAAAAATATTTCGGAGCATTTTCATAATTGATATACGCTTCGTTTCTTTTGCTTTTTACTATTCGTTCAATTCTTTTCCGATCCAGTAAATAATTTCCATATCGGGCAGATGGCAGAAATCCCTCTATATACTGGTCACAATCAGAAGCATTTAATAAATATTCTACTTTATTCCAATTATTTTTCATATTATCTGTTATGCAATAAGTGTACACAAGCTGCATACTGTTTCTTTCTGCCGGAATGTCCCGGTATTGCCAGAAAAACATATCTAAATAAACTTTTTTTATAGGATTCTTTTTTAGCGCCTCTTTTAACAGGTAATAGGAACCGTCAACTTTCTGTACCGGAGTAGATGCAAGATAAGTGTTTTCCCCCAGCCCCTCGTCTAAAATTTCCGGATCATATCCACAAAACACATGGGAAGAACCCAGGAATAACGTTTCTATATTTTCCTGCTTATAAAGCTCATGCATTGCATATCTGACTTCGTCGTCTGCATCATCTACCAGAATGTAGGACAATACGCTATTGATTGCTAAAACAGCGCATATTATTATAAAACTTCCAAATAATATCCTTATTCCTCTTTTCATTTTGCCCCCTCTTAAAACTGAAAATAAATAAATTGTCTCGCTTCACTTATTCCAGAATGAACTCTCAGATAGATACATGCAGCGATCACTCCAATATAAAGAACATAACGGAACCATATTTCCTGCTCTTTCAGCCACTGCCTAATGCTGATTCCCTTTTCATGGACAAAATCTACCCCAAACAGAATGAACAATCCCACAAGCAGAATATTCCGGTCTCCATCTCCTAACACTTCCAGAACAGATGTAAAATCTCCTAACTCCCTTGTCATCTGCCCTAAAATTGCAAAAGCCTCTTGTAAGGAAGACATTCTGAAAAAGAACCACGCAGCATCAACTACTGCAAAGGTCATAATGCCATTCCTTAACTTCGTGCTAAAAGATTGCTTTTTCTTTCTATCCAAATTCGGGGGCAAAGAAGAAAAGATATTATATCCAACCAGCATAAGACCATGCAGTAATCCCCAGATAACAAAATTCCAGCTTGCTCCATGCCATAATCCGCTTATACAGAACACAATCAGCACATTTAACTGCTTTCTAAACATTCCTTTGCGGTTGCCGCCTAAGGGTATGTATAAATAATCCCTGAACCAACTGGTTAGGGAAATATGCCATCTGCTCCAGAAGTCCTTGATATCGGTGGCAAAATAAGGTCTTTTAAAATTTTGCATTAAGGTAATTCCCAGAATCTGCGCCGCGCCGCATGCGATATTCGTGTATCCATCAAAATCGCAATATAACTGAAACGCATATAATACTAACGCTGTCCCCAATACCAAAAGCCCATAATCCTGATAATTTCCATATACCGTGTCTACATACAGCGCCAGGCGGTCTGCTATAACAATTTTTTGAAACAGCCCCCACAGCATTAATAGAGCGCCATTTTTAATTCTATCATAATCCCACAAATTTTTGGTTTCCAGTTCATCCAGCTGGCTTAAAATATTCCTCCCCCGCTCTATCGGGCCTGACCCTAATTGTGGAAAAAAAGAAACAAACACTGCATACTTTACAAGATTATGCTCTGTCCTCCCCCCCCTGTAAACGTCTATGACATATCCAACTGCCTGAAACGTATAATAAGATATTCCTACCGGTAATAATAAATCCAGCCGCAATCCTATCCCATTTCCTTCCATTCCCAGCAGATTGTTAATACTATCTACAAAAAAATTGAAATATTTAAATACAAAAAGTATGGAAAAATTAGCAATGCAGCAGCCGGCAACTATCCATTTTTTATTTTTTCCCTTTTCTGCCGTCTCTAAGAGTCGTCCTGTAATATAGGTACATAATGTGCTAAATACCAGCAATAATACATACTTTGCATTCCAGCACATATAAAAATAGTAATTGCAGACTAACAGCCATCCCAGCCTTGCTTTTTTATATACACAAAAAAGAACACAGATTACCATTATAAAAAATATGAAAAAACGAACAGAATCGAAACTCATATAGGTTATTTTTCTCCTTTGTTTTCTCCTACTTCCACTCTACCGTCACATTCTTCGTGATTTCCTGGGTAAAGTCGAAATCCCATGCGCCGCTTGCTGCCGGCTGCAACGTAGGCTGGGTGGCTTTCTGACCCTTCTCTACTTCCTGCGTTCCGAAAACCTGTCCCTGATACTGGAAAGTTACTGTATAAGTACTGCTTTCTTCCTTCTTATCCTCTTCTTCCTTATCATCATCTGAGCCGGAATCTCCGCCATTGCCAGAATCGCCGCCATTATTGGTATCGTCTCCATTGCCAGAATCACCGCCATTACCGGTATCGTCACTGCTTCCATTTCCGCCGTCTTTCTTATCCTCGGAATCGTCAGAGTCCTTGGAATCGTCTTCCTCATCGGCATCTTTTTTATCTTCTGTATCTTTTCCGTCTTTTGCCCCCTCTTCATCTTCCATATCCGTCTCGTCTTCTGACTCTTCTTCGCTCTCTTCTGCTTCTTCCTCATCTTCTTCCAGCTCGGAAGCATCCTTTTCTTTCATCTCTTCCTCTTCTTTTCCTTCCGCATCTTCCTGCTGTTTCCTTACAATCAGCTCCTCTAACATTTCCTTGTCGGTTCCTGTAACAGTCGTACCCTCTTCTACCAGACCCAGCAGGACATTCAGCGGCTGTAACGGCAAATCTTCATAGACAATCGCTTCCGCTTCCCTCAGATATTCCGTCAGTACCTCGTTACTATAGATGATAACCTCATTGCCCTCTTCTACCGGAAGTTCCTCATCCATGGTTCCGTCGGGGAATATCAGCCTGGACGCCACTTTTCCCTCAAAGGTGGACAATTTGGTGTAGATTTCGCCTTTTTCATCATAATAAACCCTGACCCTGAAAATCGTGCCCCGGACTGCCATCACCGAATTGGGCGTCGTCACCTCATAAGAGGATTTCTGGCTTAGCGGATTCTGGATTTCATTCGTAATCGCCCCGCGCTCTAACCGGATCGTCGTCTCAGAATCTTTTTTCGTCCCGGAAGCCTCTATCGAGAGGACGGAATTTTCCTCTACCATGATATATTTATCATCATCCAGTTTCAGGCGCATAAAACTATCTTCCGCGACATGAATCCTGTCGCCGGATTCCAGATATAGCTTCTCTACGGCATCTACCATCCCTGCATTGCCTCTTTCGATAAACGCTTCTCCCGATACTTCATAAATTAAGATAGAGCGGTAAGAGTCATCTCCCTGATAGTTGATAAGCGCCACAATGCCTATCACCATTGCCACCGCTCCCCCAACTGCCACCGCTATTTTCGTCAATAATGCCTTTTCCATTGTATCCCCCAAACCCTCATATAATTCTTGTTGTCATCCCTCTTAGAAAATTCATCTTATTGCTGTGTCAGCGTATACATATCATCCTGGGACACATAAAAAGTCCGTCCGCCTTCATAAACGGTACTATCCCCCGTCACCTTCCATTTCCCGCTTCCAAACGTATATGCTGTGCCCGGAAGTAAGTGAAATTCCCCCGAACTGTCAATCTGATTGTTCCCAGAATCCGCCGTGCCGATGATAATGCCGTCGGTGTTGGCATAGACGGTATTGCCCGCCACATCTTTTGCCCTTGCATACAACACATATTGCCCTTCCTGCGAAAGCTGGATGCCCGCCCCCGCATTTCCGGTATATTGTGTCCAATTCAGAATCGCGCCTTCGATTTCCTTATCCGTAGGCTGCCCTGCCGGGAAAAGGTCTTCGTTTGCCAGATAATAGTCTATTTCAACGCTTCCGTATCCTCCCGACGTCGATATGGTCAGCGTAAGCGGCGGGGAAAAGGTTTTATCAAAAGTAACCCCGCCTAAGAAGGAATCCCAGCTATCGCCTGTCGTTGCGGAAATCGTAACTTTAAGCCCTGAGTTTGACGCCAGAATCGGCACGATTAACACATTTCCATCGTCCGCTCCTTTGATTGTCTGAAACTCACTTTCTGAAATCGTACCGTTTGCCGCAAGTTCCAGTCCCTTCTCATAAATAATGCCACCGCCGCCGCTTACTATAAATTTCCATATTTCCCAGCCTTTCAGTCCATATCCCTGCGGAATGGTAAAACATTGCATGACGGCTTCCTGTTCATTCAGCGGCTGGTCATACGTTACCGAAACAAATTTCGTATTTCTTGTCTCAACCTGACCATATTCCTGCATAACCCCGGCGCCATTTTCCGTATAAACATACATACTTTGCGTCGTTTCCGCCGCCCATACCTGCGCCGGCAAAAAAGACAACACCATCGCGGCCGCCAGCCATAAGACGATTAACCCCTGTAACCTCTTCTTCATAAAATACCTTCCCTTCCCCTCAATCTTTTGCTTCCTTTGTCATTGCCTCTATAAACCATTCCACCAGCTTTGCATCTATTTTTCCTTCCTTTGCCATATCCCGCAGGATTTCCAAAGCCTGCTCCTGGGGCACCGGTTTTTTATAGGGGCGGTCCGTCGCCGTCAGGGCATCGTAAATATCCGCAATCGTCAGAATCCTCGTTTCCAGCTCCAAATCCTCTGCCGTCAAATGATTGGGATAACCGCTGCCGTCTAAAAACTCATGATGGGACGCCGCCCATTTGGGCACGATGGCAAAATTTTTATGAAAACGTACTTTGCTGAGAATCTTCTGTGTCATAACCACATGGTTTTCCATTTCCCTGCGGTCCGCCTCGGTCAGCGTACCTTTCCGTATGGTCAGGTATTCCGTTTCCTTTTCCGTAATATATTGCGTAATGGCGCCGTCTTCCCTCACATGTTGTTTCTTTGCCAGACGGCATACCCGCTCGTAGCTTTCATCATCCAGATAGCCCATAGTGTCAATCCGGTGGATAAAGGCAAGTTCGTCTTCTAAATCCGCCAGCCGTTCTTCGTATTCTTCTTTGGTAATTCTTCCTTTTAACATATCGATTTCATAATAAGAGCGAAGCAGTTCAAACCGATTATCCACATTTTCCAGGTCTCCGGCAAGTCTCGTGGCACGGTTCATGATACTTAGAGGAACGACCATTTTCCCGATATCATGCAGAAGCGCCGCCAATTGTAACTGTTCCTTGCGCTTATCGTCAAAGTCCTCGTCGCATTTTCCTTCCTCGTACAGCCCGGCGATATAATCCGCCAGTATCCCCGCATATTTTTCCACATTCCTCGTATGTGCCGCATTATAGGGCGTTCTTTCGTCCAATACCGTCGTCAGCGCTTCCACGAAAGAATACATCTGCGCTTTCAACTCTTCCATATACGCCAGATTGCTCAGCTCGATTGCCGCCATGGAACCCAGAGAACGGATAATGATATGGTACTGCTTCGTAAAAGGAATCACATTTCCTTCCGCGTCTAAGGCATTGATAAGCTGCAGCACGCCAATCAGCTCGTTTTCGTTGTTTTCTAACGGAATGACAAGCTGGGATATCGTATGGTAGCCGGTCAGTTTATCATATTGCATCGGTCCTGAGAAATCGAAACGGCTGCTGTCCCGGACGTCCGGTATATTGACAATTTCTCTATGGATTGCCGTATATGCGCAGACATGCTCCTCACTCATGGGCACCGGCGGGATATCGGTAATCGGCTGCCCGCTTACGCCGCGGCTGATACCCATAGACAATGTTCTCATCATTTTAAAAACAAGCTGGTTATTTTCATATAAATACAGCGTACTCGCATCGCAATTGGTAATATCCATAGCGCTCTGTAAAATGCCCGCCAGAATGCGGTTTCTGTTCTTTTCCGTCGTCAGTCTGATACCGATATTCAGTATTTTGATAAAATCATCATATTGTAAAGACACTGTTCTTCTCCTTTTTGTCCATCCTCAAATCTTATCCACTGGATAAGTTTCATGCTGTCTCATATAGGTTAACGATTCTTTCTGCGCTTCATAACCTTTTACTTCTATCAGCATAGAAGCGTCAACCTGATAATTTTCCATCAGTTTGCCAAAAAGCTGCCAGTCGATTCTGCCAGTCCCCATGGGTTTGTGCAAATCATTTTTCAAGTCATTGTCATTGACATGCAGGTGCCGTATATAGGGCGCTAACGTCTTCACCCACATTTCCAGCGGCTCGCGCTGCAGCGACGCATGCGCATAATCTAAACAGACGCCGAAATTGTCCACTTCTTTTAGCTGCCCTGCCAGCGCGGCAAGTACATCCGGCGCTTCGTCAAACATATTTTCCATATAAATCTGCTGCCCCGGATACTCTTCTGCAAGCCTGGTAAAAAAGCGGGCGTTCATTTCCTGCCACTGCCGTAAATAGGACTCCGCGCGGAATCCCCCCAGCCGTCCCGTATGGAAAATGACTCCCCGCAGTCCCATGCGTTTCGCGATTTCCATCGACTGGCGCACACGCAGCATGGAAGCCTCACGGATAAGCGTATCGCTGCTATGCACCGTGATATCGAGAAACGCGCCGTGCATCATATCCTGTGAAAAGTCGCTGCGGTATCTCGCATAATGATCGATAATTTCTTCCTGTCTGCGGACATCGTCTAAAACAGCGGGCGCGTAAAAATCGTTAAACTCATAAAAACACCCATACTCTTTCGCAAGCAGGTTTTCACGCTCCATATCCTCTCTGTCTGGAACCAAATACCATTTTCTCATCTATGTACCCCATTCAGCTGATAGATAAAGACGCCGTTGCTCTTGCCTTTTAAGTCAAGCTCGCCAACCGGCTCCGCCTCAATCCTATCCTTCACTGCTTCATATACCTGTCCGCTGATTAAAATCTGTCCCGGTTTCGCGCTGCTCTCTAACCTTGCCGCCGTATTGACGGTATCGCCAATCGCCGTATAGTCCATCCGGGTTTCGCAGCCGATATTTCCGACTACCGCATTCCCGCAATGAATCCCAATCCCAAAAGCTACCTGTTCCCCAAAACGCTTCTTAAATTTCTCGGCAATCTCTGCGGCCCCCTCTTTCATATCCCATGCGGCGCAGATTGCCCGAAAGATGTAATCTTCCAAAGAAAACGGCGCGTTGAATATCGCCATAGTGGCGTCCCCCACAAATTTATCCAGCGTCCCTTCGTTATCAAAAATAGCCTTGGTCGTAAGATTTAAGTATTCATTCAGAATTTCTACAACCTCTTCCGGCTCTAAACTTTCCGAAATTGTTGTAAAACCCCGGATATCCACGAATAAAACCGCAATATGCCGGTTTTCCCCGCCAAGCGTCAGGTGGAAATTCTTATCTTTGCTGATTTTATCCACAATCTGGGGCGCCACATATTGTTTCAGCACCCGGACAACCTGCCGTCTGCGCAGAATTTCCGCCAGATACCCCTGTAATATTCTCGCCAGGTACAAAAACGCCAGAATACAGGGCAGTAAAATCGTCGGGACAATTTTGCCATGAAGGTACATGACCCTTGAAATTATAATAGCGAAAAATACCGAAACCGTCAATGTAACAGTTGCATAGATTGGTCTGGCTTTTCGCAGGATAAGAAAGAAAAATAAACAAAAAAGACCGGCAATCAGCGCATAAAGAACCGGGGAAAAGAGGGTCTGCGTCCTCCCTTCCATCAGGGCGTCGATGATATTGGCATGAATTTCCACCCCGTACATCTGGGCGTTGTGGGCAATCGCCGACATGTAATTATCCTGCATTCCCACAGCATAAGCGCCTACTAAGACGATAGCGCCGCGAAACAATTTCGCATCCACCGTTCCATCCAGCACATCCGCCAGTGAAACAACGCTATATCCGCCGGGTTTCCCGGAATAAGAAAAATAATACCCGTTATTTTTACCGTAAGTATCGGGAAATACCGCTTCCCTTCCCTGACTTTCCATATAATCCTGATAAATCTGGAAAGAAAAACTGTTTACCCGCTCGCCTTCATAGTCCAGATACGCCATCGCCTGCCGCACATAACCATCCCTGTCAATGGTCGTATTGACGAATCCGCAGGTCACGCTTTTTTCCAGATTTTCGTAGGGTTTCGTTACATAATCTATCTCGTAGGGATTGTAGACAATCTTTCCTTTTTCATTCCGCTCCGGCGCTTCCTTAAAAGCAAAACTCTGCGCCGCCACGACGTTTCCCGCCTTGGCACAGACTCTGGCAAATTCCTCATCCGCCCCATCTTCCACATCCTCACTATAGATCACGTCAAAACCGATGACAGCGGGTCTTGTCTTCTCGCTCTCGTCTAAAATTTCCACAAGAGACGCCGGAACCCTCCTACTCCAGGTGTTGACGGGACCATATTTTTTCAAAGTTTTATCGTCGATTCCAATAATATAAATCTGCTTGTTGGTAACTGCTCCCCTCTGATTCATAAAATCCGACCACCCGATATCCCATGTATCCCGCGCGCCAAAATAACAGATAATAACGGAAAAGAGCAGAATCACTGCCATAGAAATGCCAGTGGTCCTGCCTCGGTTTTTTCTGCGTTTTGGGGGCGATGCCTTTTTGGTGTCTGTTGCCTTCTTGATATCTGCCGTATTTTTCTCTTTTTTCTTCATCGTATTCTATTCCTGTCTTATGGTGCTTAGACGGCTGTTTTTCCCGCCTATGCCTCTTTAAACGTCGCGCATTCCGTACCTTTACAGTCCGCCGCGCCGCAGCCTCTGATATCTACATGATCCGCATGGCATTTATAGTTACTGTTATAAATACATTTATCCGCCTCACAGTCAATGCTGATGGTTCTGCTTGGATGGAATAAGGAGCTGGTATAAGAATCGCCCCTCTTCTGGGAAAAACTCTCGCAGCAGGTGTCCCTACTTGTATCCGCGTGCTGTCCGCCTACCATGATATCGCCCTTGCAGCAGCAACATTCCTGATTATAATAACAATTTTCCACGCCACATTTTAATTCCGCCATAATAACCTCCTAATGATTTCTATTCGTTTTCATTTGCGCAGCGCCATCCGGCTTTTTGCGTCATTAGGATTATTATTACCGCGTTTTTATGTAATATTCACCGAATAAATGTTAAACCAATATCTTTCCAGCATATAACTGCCCAGCTCCTTTGTCTTCAGTCCATCCTTTTCCCATTCCGCGCAGATTTCTTCCCGGCTGTTAAAACTTCCAAAAAACCATACCGTTTTGCCCGCATCAAGCCAGTCTTTTATCTGTTCGCTGCTCTGCACGCTGCCCCTCTTGCCAAACATTTCCCCGATTAAAGGCTCCTGTTCGCCATTCCACAGATAACTTTCCTGTTCCATATAATACCCTGCCACTGCCTGTAGCTGGTCAAAATTGTATAGAACAATGTCCTCTTCCTCAATCTTGTCCATTGCCGTTTTCGTTTCCTCCATGCGCGCCGCCTTATACGCTTCCTCGTCCATAAATGCGCCATAATCCCGAATCCCAACGATAAGAAGCAGGACAAGTATCAGACAACCGATACCGAAATCCCGCCGCCGTCCGCTTTCTAAGAAGGCGCACAGGCACCAGATGAAACACAGCCAGAAACAGCCCATTGCGGGCAGCATATAGCGGTAAACGAATATCGGGCGGATGATGAGGGAAGCGAGAAAGCCAAAGCCTACCAAACCGCATAAGACCATGCAGCCTGCCAGAGCGTGGAAAAAGTTGGTTTTCTTTTTTCCAAAAGTCCGGTATCCATATACAAGCAACAACCCTGCATACAGCCCGAAAAACACCACTGCCAGAATCACATTTACCGTATCATTCCCAAACGCCGGTTTTAACAAAAATTTCACACAGCCGCCGAGACTCCGCCAAGTCAGCGGTAAAATCCAGTAGTTTTCCCGCACAGTAGCAATCTGGGAAAGCAATATGAAAAGCCAGGGCAGATAAGCCAGAATTGAGATCACTGCGCAAAGAAGCAGCCTCAACAACGCTTTTTGTGGCGCTTTCGTATCCTTTCCCTGCTTCCGGTTTTTTCTATATCGGACTAAAAAAAGCAAAAAGAGATATCCATAGACCATAATCACCGCCACACAGGCAAAATACTGCGTATAAGCTGCCGCCAGCCCATACAGGGTGAGGGCTATGTAATGTTTCTCTGTCCCGGCGTCGGCGCCGCTTCCGATTTCACAGGCGTGAATGAACGCCGCCGTCACAAAAAACAGAGCGAAACTATACATGCGCATTTCCACCGTATAGGCGCTCATCTGCGGCATGGACAGGGTACAGAAAAAGAAGAGTCCCGCCGCCAGAATGCCGAATCTTTTACGCAGCCATGTCAGACTGTAAAGAAGCAGCAAAAAATAAGGCATGACAGATACCATTTTGGCAATCACGATACTGTCTGCCGCAGGAAGAATACCCTTCCCTAAGTCTGTAAAAAATTTGGTAATGCAGTAATAGAGCGGCGGGTGCACATCTTTTGCCGTAAAATGAACTAATTCACCGTAGGAATGCTCATACATTCCCACGGTGAACAATTCGTCATACCAGATATCACTGCAAAAGCATAACCGGATACTGTTTCCAAGCATGATAAGCCCGACGCCCAGAAAAATCCATCCGATTGCTTCCCGATAGGACAATTTCTGTATTTTTAGACTCATTTTTCTATCTCATTTTCTCATGTTTCTTATTTTTTTATATTTCTTACTTTTTCATACTTCTCGTTTTTATTTTTCTCATGTTTCTATTTTTTCTTATGCCCCATCCTATTTTGCGACGTTTTTCTTAATCACCATTTATTTTTGTTCTTCTGCTGCGACTTCTTTACGGATTTCCTTCGTGCGGATTTCTTTACAAATCTGCTCAATAAACTCCGCCAATGGCTTCACGCCTTCATCGCCTGCGAAACGGCTTCTGACAGAGACGGTGCCATCTTCCGCTTCCTGCTGCCCTACGACTAACATATACGGAAGCTTCGCCAATCTCGCCTCGCGAATCTTAAAACCAATTTTCTCAGAACGGTTATCCACGGTAACGTCTATGTCATTACGCGCCAGCTCTTTTCTGACCTGCTCTGCATAATCCGTATATTTCTCGGAAATCGGAAGGATTCTTACCTGTTCCGGGCAAAGCCAGGTCGGGAATTTGCCCGCATATTTCTCAATCAGCCATGCCAGCGTCCTTTCATAACAGCCCATCGAGGTCCTATGAATGATGTAAGGACGGATTTTCTCGCCGTTCTGGTCGATATAGTACATATCGAACTGCTCCGCCAAAAGCGCATCCCACTGGATGGTAATCATGGTGTCTTCTTTTCCATATACATTCTTGGCATTGATATCCACTTTCGGTCCGTAAAAGGCCGCTTCACCGATATCTTCCACGAAAGGAATCTCTAATTCGGTGAGAATTTCCCGGATATGCTGCTCTGTCTCATTCCAGACTTCCGGCTCGCCGATATATTTTTCACGTTTCTCCGGGTCCCATTTAGAAAGATGATAGGTAACGTCCTCTTCCACACCTAAAACCGTCAGACAGTATTTGGCAAGCGCCATACAGCCCTTAAATTCCTCTACCATCTGGTCGGGTCTTACGATTAGATGTCCTTCCGAAATCGTAAACTGGCGGACTCTGGTCAGACCGTGCATTTCCCCGGAATCCTCATTCCTAAAAAGAGTAGATGTTTCCCCGTAGCGAATCGGTAAATCCCGATAGGAATGCTGGCTGTTCTTATAACAATAATACTGGAACGGACAGGTCATAGGACGAAGCGCCAACACTTCTTTATCTTTTTCCTCATCGCCCAGAATAAACATGCCATCTGTATAGTGGTCCCAATGTCCCGATATTTTATACAAATCGCTCTTTGCCATCAGCGGCGTCTTCGTGCGGACATAGCCCCACTCTTTGTCTTCCAAATCCTCTATCCAGCGCTGCATCTTCATAACCATCTTGGCGCCTTTCGGCAACAGCAGCGGTAATCCCTGTCCGATGACGTCCACCGTTGTAAAAAGCTCCATCTCACGCCCCAGTTTATTGTGGTCACGTTTCTTAATGTCTTCCAGATGCTCCAGATATGCCGCAAGTTCCTCTTTTTTCTGAAAAGCGGTTCCGTAAATACGCTGTAATTGGGCTTTGTCAGAATCCCCTCTCCAATATGCCATAGAAGAAGAAATCAGCTTAAACGCTTTAATCGGTTTCGTACTCATCAGATGCGGTCCCGCACACAAATCCACAAAACCGCCCTGGTCATAAAAAGAAATTTCCGCATCTTCCGGTAAATCCTGAATCAGTTCCACTTTATACGGCTCTCCCTTTTCTTCCATGAAGCGGATTGCCTCGGCTCTTGGCATCGTAAAGCGTTCTATTTTATGCCCTTCCTTGATGATTTTCTTCATCTCGGCTTCCAGCGCGTCCAAATCTTCCCTGGAAAAAGGCTCCGCATCAAAATCATAATAAAATCCTTCGTCGATGGCGGGACCAATCGTTACCTTTGCAGCCGGGAACAGCCTTTTTACCGCTTCCGCCAGCACATGGGACGTGGTATGCCGGATGACGCGCAGTCCCGCCTCATCACTCGCCGTCACAATGCTTAAAGTACAGTCCTTGTCAAGAACTGTCCGCAAATCCTCTATTTTCCCCTCAACTTCCCCTGCACATGCCACCCGTGCAAGACCTTCCGAAATGTCAGCGGCAATCTCATAAATGCTCATTGGCTGCGCATATTCCTTGACGGAACCGTCTTTCAATGTAATTTTCATAATAAATCATGCCCCTTTCCGTGTCCTTTTACCGCTCTTTTTATCCACTGCTTCTGCGCCGTCTATCTTATTTGCACCGTCCTGGTCCAAACTGTCGTTTCCACTGCCATTTCCAACGTTATGCCCATTGTCATTCCCATTATTGCTCATGAGACTGATATTGACTCCATGGGTCAACGGTGCATGGATAAACCCAAGGGCAATCCCTGCCAGAAGCAGAACTGCCCCGATTAGCCAGCACTCTCTCTTGCTAATCGTAACCTCGCCCTCAAACAATTTCACCGACGCCTGCTTAATTTCTTTCCAAATTCCCTTTACAACTGCCATTCCTGCTATCATACGCTCTCCTATCCGCTAAAAAGCTCCTTCTCAATAATTTCCGCCGCACAGGCGATAATCCTGCCGCAAGGTCTGGACGCATAGAACTCCGGCGTCCTGATAGAAGGTTTCGCACTCTCTTCCATGCCTTCTATTCCCAAAAGCTCCCGACAGATAATCGTCCCCTGCTTTTCTTTAAACTGCGCGCTCATCCTGCGCACCAATGCATAAATATGCTCTTTTGCCTCTTCGTTTCCGGGGTCGTCATTGCCCTCTTTTAATCCCGCAAGCATCGCCATCGCAGAAACCGTACCGCATATTTCCCGCATACGCCCGACACCGCCGCCCATCGCACCGGACATCTTTAAGGCGCTCTTTCTATCCATGCCCAATAGTTCCGCATAGGCGGCAAATACCGACTGCGCACAATTATAACCGCTCTCAAAGAGGCTGACGGCATAGTTTACTCGTGACTGCTCTAGTTTTTCCATCTTCTTTATGGTCTCCTAAGCATTCTTTCCACAACATTTTTTATACTTTTTCCCGCTGCCACATGGACAGGGGTCATTCGGATAAATCTTCGGCTCCTTATGAATCGTGGTGGATTCTTTCTGTTCTTTATAAAGGCTCTTTCGCGTTTCTTCGTCAAAGATATCGTTCCACTCTTCCAGATTGTACAGCCAGTCAGCGTCCGCCGCTACCATATTTTTATAAAGAAGCGCTTTCTCAAAACCGAGGTTTACCTGCGTGTCTTCTTCCATCTCTTCAATCGGGTTAGCCTCTTTGAGGCTGTCGTTGATACCGTCCAAAAATCCCGTCATCGTCATGATATCGACGTCATATTTTTCCGCCAGTTCCTTCACGGTTCCGATCACCGTTTCATCCGGGGTTTTCAGAAGCTCGCTGTAAATTTCTTTTTCCTTTAAAAAGTATGCAGACCACAGCTTCTGCAAATCATTCTTATTTGCCGTCTCAGAATAAGCCATATCGCGCCACTGTTTTAATAATGCCATCTTTCTATACCACCTTTTATCCTGTATTCTCTACCTCGCGCCGCGTCGCCCTTTGGGGAATGCGCCGCCGGTACAAGTATTGTCTGATACTCCGTAGTATATAACATTTTGGCGGAAAAGTAAATTTATATTTCGTGGATTTCTGTACAGAGATATGGATGAGAAAAAATTTTTTCAATTTTTTTGAATTTTTGAATATTTCTCTCAAAATGGGCAACAATGATACTAGTCAAAAGATAAGGAAATACTTATCCTCCCCTAAAAGAAAGCCCCCAGAGCTGCGAAGACGCGGTTTTGGGGGTTTTCGGTTTGATGTAGTTCCATTTTTAATATGCTAACAATATTTGTTCCAGGAACCGGGCACTTAAACAAATTCCTTTTTCTGGCGAACTATTTTCGCAAATATCAATAATCAAATTATGCATAATTACAGTAGTATTTAAAACATGTTCATCATTTGCCCTCGCCATAGCAACAAGCTCATTCTTTGTTTTTTCATCAAGAAATCCCAAATTAATTGCATCTTCAATATCTCTGCCTATATATGCAATTTTATCAGCTATTTTTACTACGCACCCTTCCCATGTCACGGGTTGATATTGCCCAGGATATTGAAATTCTGACAAATCAATAAACTCATTTCATGGCTGAATTTTCTACAAATTTTATACATTGCAATCTTGCCTTATCACATTTTCATACATTGGCTATATTTTTTCGCGCTATATATGTAGTTTTCAGTTCTTCCTTTAATCAAGTTCACATTTAGAGAATTGTATTTTTGCCATTTTTCTGTATAATGAAAACATATGGATCGATATGTATTTATAACCTTATTCAAAGTCCCATAGTAAATTACCAATTTATGAAGCAAAACCCCATAATCAAACAACTTACAGAAAAATTGACGTTTAAGTTGAGCAAGAATGTATTCCTGTAGATTTTTGAAAGTCTAAACAACAAGGAGATATAGATAATATGACAAATTTAAATGCAATCAGCCTATTTTCATCATCCGGAATAGGCGACTTAGGGCTTCATGCAAATGGAATAAAAACGGTTATAGCATGTGAAATATTAAAAGAAAGAATGAGTTTGTTTAAAAATAACAATACAGATACGAAATGTTTCTGTGGTGACATTTGGAATCTACAGAACGATATCATCCATTACTATCAGACAACTTTTAACCAAGCTCCCTTCTTAATTCTGACAACACCGCCTTGCCAAGGTATGTCATCGAATGGAATGGGTAAAATGCTTAGTGATTATCGGAAAGGATTGCGCCCTAAATATGATGAACGCAATCGTTTGATTATTCCAGCCATTAACATTATTAAGACCTTACAGCCTAATTGGGTTATCTTTGAAAATGTTTCAAATATGGGCAACACATTAATATACGATGAAAATGATCAACTGATTAATATCATTGACTATATTCATCGTGAGCTTGGCGATAGTTATATTGGAAAACCACAAATTATAGACTGTGCAGATTACGGTGTCCCAGAACATAGAATTAGATTGT
>JAMPHJ010000024.1 GCA_023663465.1 Muribaculaceae bacterium
TTCTATCTGCCCTGCCACCTCAATATCTACATGCTGACTGAAAATTGATTTCCATGTTTGACACTTGCCACCGCTGGATTTATCTGGTATAATCCTAGGTGATGCCAGCTGGCGATTTTTATTCGTTATGCAGCGGCAGAAGTGAAAACTATTACAAAATTATAAAAGGAGCGTTTGCAATGAAAGGAAATATTGTTGTTGGTCAGTCTGGCGGCCCTACAGCCGTTATTAACTCTTCCGTAGCAGGTGTTTATGCGGCGGCGAAGAAGCTGGGTGTTAAGAAGATTTACGGTATGGTTCATGGAATTGAAGGATTCTTACAGGACAAGATGATTGACCTTGGAGAATATCTGGATGACGAGACAGGAATCGAGCTGTTGAAGAGAACCCCTTCTGCTTTTCTGGGGTCCTGCCGTTTTAAAATGCCGAAGATAGAAGGGCATGAAGACGTGTATGAGAAAGTTTTTGAAATCATGGAGAAGCATGATATCGAATGTCTCTTCTATGCAGGCGGAAATGATTCGATGGATACGGTAAAAATGCTATCCGATTATGCGGCGGCTCATAACAAACCGCAGAGATTTATGGGCGTTCCGAAGACGATTGACAATGACCTTCCGATTACGGACCACTGCCCCGGCTATGGTTCCGCAGCGAAATATATTGCTGCCAGCATGAAAGAGATTATCCGTGACAACGAGTCTTTCGGCGCGCAGAAACCGACGATTTGTATCGTAGAGATTATGGGACGTAACGCAGGCTGGCTGACAGCGGCGGCGGCGTTATGCAAAGGGGATGACTGCAGCGGACCGGATGCAATTTATCTGCCAGAGCGCGTATTTGATATGGACAAGTTTATGGCGGATGTGAAGAAGCTTGCGGAGGAAAAATCTTCCGTAGTGATTGCAGTATCCGAGGGTGTGCATGTGGCGGACGGACGTTATGTGTGCGAGCTTGGCAAAGAAGTTGCGGTAGATGCTTTTGGTCATAAGCAGATGTCCGGTACGGCGGCGATGCTTGCCAATATGGTTGCTGCAGAGACAGGGTTAAAGACGCGTGCAATCGAATTTTCCACCTTACAGCGTGCTGCGACGCATTTAGCATCCCTGACGGATATCAACGAAGCTTTCCAGGTAGGATTTGATGCAGTGAAAGCAGCGGAAGAAGGAAAGACAGGCATGATGATTACGCTTGATAGAAACGGCGACTCTCCGTATCAGTGCGGTACAAGCGCATACGATATCCATGCGATTGCCAATGTTGAGAGAAAAGTTCCCGACGAGTGGATTACAGAAGACGGTAAGGGCTTGAACGGCGGCTATGAGAACTATGCAAGACCGTTGATTATGGGCGAGCTGCAGCCACTGTATGTAAACGGTCTGCCGCTTCACCTTGTACGCAAAAACAGCTAAAACGACCTAAAAAAGGTAAGAAGGTCTGAAAAAAGATAGGAAGCTTGAATAGAATCATAGGGCTTGAAAAAGCCGCTTGTAAGGAATTTATACAATATGTTATGATAGGAACTATAAGGCTGAATCAATATAGGGTTCAGCCTTTTACCTTATAAGGATAGGAAGATTGGTATGACACAGGAAAAAAACAATAAAGTTGCAAAAATTCTCATTGTGGACGATGTCGATAACAATCGTTTTGCTCTGCGGGATATTATTCTGGAAATGGGGCATCAACCGGTGCTGGCGGAAAACGGCGCACAGGCGTTGAAAATTGTATACAGGATACAGCCCCAACTGATTATTTCGGACATATCCATGCCGGAGCTGGACGGGTATGAGCTTTGTAAGATTCTCAAGGAAAACCCGGAAACAAGACATATCCCGATTATTTTTATTTCCGCTTTCGATGACCCTTCCGATGTGGTAAAAGGATTTGACTTAGGCGGTGAGGATTATATCACCAAGCCATTTATCCCCAAAGTGGTCAAGGCAAGGCTACGGCTTCATCTACGGCTTTTTGATACCAGCAGCGAGTTAACGGAGATGAATAGAAGATTGCAGAAATCCGTGAATGCGCAGCTTCATCAGTTAGAAATGGAAAAGAAAAACGTTTTATACGCCTTAATCCGCGTGGCGAGGGAAAACGCCGGTTATGATGTAAACCATATGGAGCGGCTCTGTTATAACTGCCGGATTCTGGCGGAGGCGATGCAGTTATCGGTGGAATACGGAAGCTTGATTTCGGACGCCTATGTGGATACGATTGAGCTGGCGGCGCCGCTTTGCGATTTGGGCAATGTTTCGATTCCGACGGAGCTTTTACAGAAAAAGGAAAACCTGACCCCGGAGGATATCGCCATCATACGGACGCATACGACCATCGGCGCCAGAATCCTTCAGGATATCAAGGATACCGGGGACTATAACGATTTTCTACAGATGTCTATTGATATCGCCCATTATCACCATGAAAACTGGGACGGAAGCGGTTATCCCTGCAGGAAGAAAGGGGATGAAATCCCGCTGGCGGCGCAGATTGTCTGTGTGGTGAGCGCCTATTGTGCGATGACGGAAAGTCGTGTCTACCGGGATTCTTACCATGTGAGCGAGGCGTTGGAAATGATGGAAAAGGACGCCGGGACGAAGTTCAATCCTGGTATTTTTCAAATTATGCGTAAAATTTACCGGCAGATGCATTAGGAGGGAGATGGGGCGTTTTGGAATTTTTAAATCAGAATAAACAGAATCAGAGAAATACAGAGCGCTTTGTGCTGCTGCTTTATAGTCTATACAGTGTCAGTCTGTGTCTGGGAATCATCCGCAGCGGCGGAGAGCTATGGGTTAGCGGGTTTCTGCTGATTGCATTGGGAGCCGCCTGTTTTTTGTGTCTGAGCAAATATAGGAATTACCGGGTGAGGGCGATACTGACCGGGATATTGATGCAGTTGTCCGTGATTCTTTATGCGGCGCATACGGCGGATTTATCTGCGGTGATACCGACTTTTATGGTGATGTCAGTACTTGTGGCAATTTATGGTTTTGCAGGAACCATATGGATTCCTTTGATTTCGCTGGCTTTCCTGATTTTTTATCATGGCGTTATTATAGATACTTTTCAGACCTTATCTAAAGAGGCGCTCTTTCGTCTTTTGCTTCAGCTTGGCAATATTCTTTGTCTGGAATTTACCCTTTATATATGGACGAAAAACCGAAACAAAGTTACCGAACAGGTGCATCATATGATAGAAGCATTGATGGATGCGGAACAGAGTAAGGATGATTTCCTTGCGAATGTCAGTCATGAAATCCGCACGCCTGTCAATACTATCTGCGGCATGAGCGAGATGGCGCTGCGGGAACACGAGATAGATAAAATGCGGGAAGAGCTGTTCGATATCCGGGATGCAGGGCATAATCTGATGTCCCTTGTCAGCGATATCCTGGATTTCTCGCAGTTACAACAGGGAAAAATGAATCTGGAAGAGGAAGCTTATAATATCACTTCTACGATGAACGATATCATTAACATGGCGATGGCGCGTAAAGGCGAGAAACAGATAGAGATTATCGTGGACTGCGCGGCGGACATACCGAACGGATTATTCGGCGATGAGAAAAAGATAAGAAGAGTGATTATGAATCTGGTGGATAACGCCATCAAATTTACGAACGAAGGCGGCGTTATTATCAAAGTCAGCACGCGTAAAGAAAGTTACGGTGTGAATTTGTGCGTATCGGTGAAAGACACCGGAATCGGCATTGAAGCGGGCAGTTTAGAGAAGCTGTTTGAGAGTTTCAGCCAGGTGGATACGAGGAGAAACCGTCAGAAGGGCGGCGTCGGGTTAGGACTTGCAATTTCCAAAGAGCTTGTCCGTAAGATGGGTGGAACCATTACCGTCAGAAGCCGTCTGGGAAAGGGAAGTACTTTTTCTTTCGTCGTACCGCAGAAAGTATTGGAAGAAAAGCCTATCGGTCTGGTAAAAGACAGGGACAAAATCAATGTCGCTGCGTATTTCGATATGGAGCAGTTCGATATGATGGCAATCCGGGATGAATATACGAATATTATCATTCATATGGTGCAGCAGTTGAAAGTGCGGTGTCATGTGTGCCGGAATCTGTCGGAGTTAAAGCGGCGGGATAGGATAGAAGCCTTTTCCCATATTTTTATCAGTCTGGAGGAATATCAGGAGGATGAAGAATATTTCGACGAGCTGACGAGACACACGAAGGTTATCATGGTCATTGACAGACCGCGGGAAAAATATGTTTCCAACCCGGATATCATTAGACTGTATAAACCTTTCTATATCCTTCCGGTCGTTTCGATTCTGAATGGGAACGGCGGTTCGGCGGGCGGCAAACGGATGGTGCGTCCGGGCAAGTTTATTGCGCCGGGAGCGCATGTTCTGGTGGTGGATGATAATAGGATGAATATCCGTGTCGTAGAGGGATTGTTAAAAGAATATCAAATTAAGGTGACGTATGCTACAAGCGGCATGGAGGCGCTGGACGTCATCGAGAGCATGGCTTTTGACTTTGTTTTCATGGACCATATGATGCCGGAAATGGACGGCGTTGAGACGATGCACCGTATCCGGGATAAGATAGGACATTATTATCAGAGAGTGCCGATTGTGGCGTTGACAGCAAACGCTGCGCCGGGAAGCCGGGAAATGTTTCTGGATGAAGGCTTTGACGACTTTGTGGCGAAGCCTATCGAGGCTTCCGTCTTGGAACGTGTGCTGAAGAGGAATCTGCCACAGGAAAAACTGATTTTCCAGTCGCCGGAGCATACGGCTGAGGAGTCCTTTAAGGAGCGGGAAGCGAATCTTCTTTTACAGGAAAAAGAAATAAGTGTTAAGGAAGAAGTCCAAGATGGGGCGCAGGAAGAAGCCCTCGTAATCGGAGATTTGAATGTGGACAACGGCATTCTTTACTGCGGCGGCAAGGAGGAATATCTGGAAGTTTTGGCGGCGTACTGCATGGAAGGCGAGGAAGAGCAGCAGCGGCTGGAAGCCTTTTACGAAAGCAAGGACTGGATGAATTATACGATTGTCGTCCATGCCTTAAAGAGCGGGATGAAAAATATAGGAGCGGATGTTTTATCGGAGAAGGCGAAAGCGCTAGAATTTGCCGGCAAGAATAACGATATTGATTTTATTCTGGGAAATCATGACGATATGATTGCAGAATATCGTCGCATGGTGGAAATGTTGCGCGAAAATCCGATGATTCGGGTACGGATACCGGAGGATGCAGGAATGTCGCCGGAGGAACAATGGGACGCGCAGATGCAGGAAACAGAGGATATGCCGGAACTTACGGAGGAAACTTTTGATAAACTGCTGGTGGATTTAGAAGACGCCATGTTTTCCTTAGACGGGAAGAGAATGCTGGAAATCTTGGCGCAGTTACAGGAATATCAGTATCACGGGGTAGGGCTTTTTACCAAATTAAAACCCATCCGGGAAAAGGTAGAGAAAGATGATTATATGTCTGCGGTGGATACCCTAGAGCAGCTTAGACAGAGGATAAAGGACGGAAAGGAAGGAGGCGGGCGGCGCTCATGAGAAGACTGGCTAAGAAAATCTATGAGATGATTTATGGAAGAGATTACGAGCTGCGGGAACGGATTTTTAGGATGATTGTCCTGATTGGCAGCGCGCTTGCCCTCATGGGTATTGTGGAATGTATCAGCATTATGGATGTGAAAACCATTGTCATTCCGCTTTTTATCCTGTTGTTCGTGCTGGGGGTAGCGTTGCTTGCCACCTTCAAATACCGGAAGATTGATTTTGCAGCGGTAGTAATAGGCTTTCTCATTATTCTGATGGTCTTCCCGACGATGTTTTTCCAGAGCGGGGGATTGGAAGGTGGAGCCGTTGTCTGGTTTGCGATAGGGCTTTTGTACATTTTTCTGATGTTTTCTGGCAGGCGGCTGGCATTTTTCCTGATTTTGTCGCTGATTGTAGATATCTCTACCTATGTTTACGGGTATTATCACCCGGAAGCTATTGTGCCTATGGATTCTAAGGCAGCGGCTTATCTTGACTCTCTTTTTGCAGTGCTGGCAGTGGGACTTGCCGGCGGCATTATTTTGAAGGTGCAGATGAAAATGTTTGAGATTGAGCGTTCCTTTGCCCAGAAACAGCAGAAAGAGCTGAAGGAAATCAGCGATTCCAAAAATCGTTTTTTCGCCAGCATGAGTCATGAAATCCGCACGCCGATTAATACCATCGTCGGATTAAACGAGATGATTCTTAGGGAAAGCAAGGAAAGTGAAGTCAAGGAATATGCCAGAAATATCCAGAACGCCAGCAAAATGTTGTTGAATCTGGTCAATGATATCCTAGATTTATCGCAGCTTGAGATGAAAAAAATGGAAATCATGCCCATCCAGTATAAAACAGAGGAGCTTTTTAGCAATCTTATCGACATGATTCAGGTGCGCTTGAAAGAAAAGCGGCTGGAGTTCCAGGTGGAAATCGATGAGAATCTGCCTACAGTATTAGTGGGAGATATGAAGCGAATCAATCAGGTGGTTTTAAATATTCTGACCAATGCGGCGAAGTATACAAACAGCGGTTCCGTCACCCTTTCTGCCCATGCGGAGTCTATAGAAGGGGATACGCTCTGGCTGAAAGTGTCCGTAGCGGATACGGGTATCGGGATTAGAAAAGAGGATTTGGAGTATATTTATGACTCCTTCCAGCGGCTGGATACACGCAAAAATCTGCGGGTAGAAGGCAGCGGTCTGGGACTTTCCATTACCAAGCAGCTTGTGGATATGATGGATGGGGAAATTACGGTAGACAGTATTTATACGAAGGGGTCTACGTTTACCATCGTGATACCCCAGAAAGTTATCGATAACACCCCCATTGGCGATGTAAAACTTTTGTCTGGCAGCCGCGTTTATATGGAAGAATATCAGCAGAGTTTTGAGGCGCCTGAGGCGAGAGTGTTGATCGTGGACGATAACGCCATGAATTCTATGGTGGAAAGAAAGCTCCTTATGGCGACGAAGGTGCAGGTAGACATTGCAAGGAGTGGCAGCGAATGTCTGGAAATGACGAAAAGGAAGTATTACCATGTTATTTTAATGGATTATATGATGCCCGAAATGGACGGCGCCCAGACGATGCGGCTGTTACGGAAGCAGGAAAATGGGCTTTGCCGGGACAGCGCAGTGGTTGTTTTGTCGGCAAATTCTGTAGCGGAAGCCGGGGCAAAATTCTTAGAAGCAGGGTTTGACGGCTGTCTGGAGAAACCGATTCAGGCAGCAGCATTAGAGCGGGAAATTTTAAGATTTCTTCCAGAAGAACTTATTGAATACCGCAGACAGGAGGAGCTGCCCGAAGAAGAGTCGGATATTCATAGAATATCCCGTCATAAGAGAAAGAAAGTATATATAACGACAGACTGTATCGGGGATTTGCCAGAATCTTATATAGAAAAATATGACATTGGCGTCATGTATCTTTATATCAAGACAGAAAACGGACGCTTCATGGATACACTGGAAATTTCCTCAGACATGCTGACCCAGTATACGACGGATACGGAAAGCAGCGCCGTGGCGGATAGTGTATCGGTGGAAGAATATGAGGAATTTTTTGCAGAAGCCCTGACCCATGCCGAGCAGATTGTCCACATATCTATGGCAAGGAATGTGGGGGAAAGTTACCAGGTTGCCGTGGCGGCGGCAAAGTGTTTCGACCATGTCCGGGTTATTGATTCCGAGCAGATTTCCTGCGGACAGGCTTTAGAAGCGCTGTATGCGGGACGGCTTGCTATGGAAGGATATTCCGCTGATGAAATTTGTAAACAAATAGAAAAGCTGAAAAAACGGGTAGTTTCCCGCTTTATCATGCCTTCTGCGACGATTTTCTATCGCAACGGACGTGTAAGCGGCGCCTATGAGCGTTTTTGTACGGTACTTGGTCTGCATCCGACGATGGCGATGCGACAGAGTAAGCTGACCATTATGGGAATCCGGGGCGGAAGACTGGAAAACGCATGGAAAAGATTTATCCATTTTCATATGCTGCGAAAAGGCAGAATCAACGACGATATCATCTTTATATCCCATGCGGGCTGCAGCGTGGAACAACAGGAGCTGATTCGTAGGGAAGTATTGCGCCATGTTCCTTTTAAACGGGTAATTATGCAGAAAAGCTCCGTTTCGATTGCCTGCAGTTCGGGAATCGGCACGTTTGGTTTTGCTTATTATGTGAATGTGGATGATAAAGAGCTGCAGCCGGCGCCGATTTCGGATATTATATAAATATTGCGACGTTTTTCTAAAATATATGGACAGATTGAAAAGATAGGGATTTTCCAGTTGCCAATTTGTACCTATGGAATAAATATCACAGATTGAGAGAAAGGCAGGGTTATTGGATTGAGAAAGCAGAATCCCAACAACAAACGGATTATAATAGTGGCAGCCGCGGCGTTTCTTCTTGTAATCGGCATTATCGTTGTGACGCTTAAAGCGCAGAACGCGATACTGCTCCAGGAAGAGAGAATCCTGTCTTATGAAGGGGAGGGCGTGCCGCTCTTTTACCGGATAGGGAATATCTTCCGGCTGATTGTCTCAGGAATTGCGGCGTTTCTCATCCTATATTTTGCGCCGAAATTCATGAAGTATAAGCAGGGGAAAGAACAGGAGTATGATGAAAAAATCGTACAAAAGGCGGTGGCGCAGGAGCTGCCAGGTGCGACGTTTATCCGTGAGGCTGGTTTTTCACCCCAGCTATTGTATGAATATGGGATTCTTCCTTCTTATGATTCTTATCAGCAAAACGGTATCCTGCGCTATCAGAAGAATGGAAGGGAGCAGACGATTTCCAATCTGTATCTGATGCAGCGGCATGAGGATAGCAAAGAGCGTGTTTCCTATAAGGTATCTTACCGGGGACAGGCGTACACGGCGCATTACCGGACGATGCTGCCCGGAGCCGTCCGCATCCTGCCCACGAAAATGATTCCGGTTATTAATCGGGAAACGATAGGCTGCTATCCGTCCAGACGCAGGGAGGAAAGCAAGATAGAGACGGAAAACGTACTTTTCAACAATCAGTTTGACGTCTATGCCACGGATGAACAGTCCGCCTTTTTCGTACTGAATCCTGTCGTCATAGAGCAGCTTCTAGAAATGAAGCGCCATTATGAGCAGTTTGGAATCTTTATACAGGACGATGAAATGGTCATTACACTAGAAACCGACTGCATGGTTATCCCGAAGCGGTTTTATCAAAAGGAGCAGGAAGCGCAGGATATCAGCATTGTGCGGGAAGAAGTGAGAAAACTTATACAGACGGCAGATCTGCTGGAAGATGCGCTAAACGGCAGTATACAACATAATTTTACAAATCTAAGAAGAGGGGGAGGGCAGAGATGATAGCGATTTTAGTACTTATCATTATTGTATTATTGATTGTCTGGGCAATCTCGACCCGGAATAAAATCAAAGGCCTGGAAGTAAAAATTGAAGAGGCAAAATCGGGAATCGACATCGCCTTAGTGAAGCGATACGATATTCTGACGGAATCCTTAAACGTGGCGAAAGGATACGCCGTCCACGAGCGGGATGTCCTGGTGCAGTTAGTGGAGGTACGCAGGGGGATGAGCTTACAGCAGACCCGCGAAGTCATGGAAAATCAGGATAGTGCAATCGAGAAACTAAAGATTATCGGCGAGGCTTATCCGAGCCTGTATTCCAATGAGTTATTTAAAGAGCTGCAAGACCAGATTGCTGTTACAAACGAACACATCGGCGCCGCCAAACGCGCGCTAAATTCCAATATCGCGCTCTATAATCAGAAAATCGTCGCATTTCCCGCAAGCATCATTGCAAGCACAATGGGAGCCGGACAGATTGCATTTTTCCAGGAAACGGATGAGAGGAAGATGCGGGATGTGGAGATGAGGTTTTGAGGATGTTAAGGACGTCAAAAGTGCAAGCCGCTTCTGACGTCCTTCATTCCCTCTCAACATTTCCGATTCCTAATCGTAAGAACCATCCCAATAATCGCAAAGCAGAGTCCCAGAAGCTCGGTAGGTAAAGTGACAAAGTACGGGACAGAATCTTTCGTAATGGTTGCGACGCTGATGAGAACAAGTCCGGCTGCAG
Organism: Muribaculaceae bacterium; assembly: GCA_023663465.1. Taxonomy (GTDB): domain Bacteria; phylum Bacillota; class Clostridia; order Lachnospirales; family Lachnospiraceae; genus UBA3282. The sequence continues at coordinate 10,096 of JAMPHJ010000024.1, forward strand.
AGAACGGGGACAGGCTTCTTCTTTTGACAGAAACGGAATTGTTTTGTTTTTCCTCAAGCTCCAGAATCCTGCGTTTCATCTTCATGGCGGTAGCGGCAAAGACGAAGGCAAAGGCGCCTATGACGCACGCGGCCGGATAGCCGAAACGGACACCGCTTGCACCGGCGAACAGTTCAAGATAAAAACAGATTAGCTCTATGATGGCAACGACTTTAAACAGGATAAGAATCTTGGTATAATAACGAATGCTGGATTCGATATCCGAATACAATTGAAACGCGCCTTCCTGCGCCGGTTTGCGCAGCATAATCCAGAATCCCCAGGTCTGCACGATTTCCACGCCCGTATCTTCCATAAATTCCTTATATTCGCGGCTGGGGAAAAAAGGTCTGTCGGCAAAATCAATCTGATAGCGGTGTGCCCCTTTTTCGCATTTTTTGAAAAAATAGAATCCTGCGAAAAATCGTTTCAAAGCATAGCCTCTTTCCGCCATGTTGTTTAAATAATGGGTTGCTTTTTCTTTGTCAAAATAGAAACGAAATGTAATCATGTTTAGGTTGCTCCTTTTTCTTTTTTTAAAAATCTGCTTTGTCCATCAGGGCGGCGTTTTCTAATAATTCCCGCAGCCGCGCCGTTTCTGCAGCAAAAACATTCCTTCCCTGTTCTGTAATCACATATTCCTTTTTCTTTCTGGATTCGATATCCATGCTGTAGAGTTTGATCCAGTTTTTTTTCAAAAGCGTCTGGATGGCGCCGTAGAGGGTGCCGGCGCCTAGTAGGACCCTACCGTTTGTCAGATGCTCTACTTCCTGGATGATGCCGTATCCGTGGTTTGGGTGGCGGAGGGATAGGAGGATGTAGTAGACGGCTTCGGTTAGTGGGGTGTCTTTTTCTGGCATGTTTGAGCTCCTTTCAATATATCGTCCACTGATATATCATAATCACAATATATCAGCCACCGATATATCTGTCAACCCATTTTTAAAATTTTCCGTCGGATTTTATAAAAGAATGGTTTACAAATATCCCCGTTTTTGTTATATTATGGTTATGGAAAACGATTTCCGAGACTTGGAAAGCTTTCCCGACGACTCTTCTATGAGAAAGAAAAAGTGAATAATGGTATCGATTAAAGATGTGGCGAAGCGGGCTGGGGTAGCAATTTCTACGGTATCTAAAGTCTTGAACAATTATCCCAATGTCAGCGAGGAGACCAAGAAAAAAGTAAATCAGGCGGTGGAAGAGCTGAATTTTCTTCCAAATTCCGTAGCGGCGGCGCTGTCATCCAAACAGTCCGGGAGAGTGGCGCTTTTATTGGATTTGGGCAATGCGACGCCTGCGGTGGATGAAATTAATATGAAGTATCTTTCCGGTGCAATCAACCGGGCGATGGAGCTGGATTTGGATATTATCACCGTGTTCTATTCCATGATTCGCAACCTGACACTGGATGAAATTATCCGGTATCTACAGTCGCAAAGTATTACCGGACTGATTGTGTTTGGATTGTCGAAGGACGATAGAACGCTGCATCGGCTGATTGCCTCTAAGATTTTTAAAATCGTAACGGTCGATGCGCCGCTGGTGAATGAAAATACATCCTGTATCTGGATAGACCAGGCGAAGGCACAGTATGATGTGGCAAAGAAAACGTTACAGGAAAACCGTGGAAAAAGTATTTTATATCTTGCCGGCAAAAAGAACGGTTATACTACGGAGGAAAGGTTAAAAGGGATTCGGAAGCTGGCGGAAGAGGAAAATTTACAGCTGTTGATTCGCAATGGTAATTTTTCCGAATTGGAAGCCCGTATGCATACATTCCGGTATGCGAAAAAGAAAGACATTGTTGTCTGCGCTTCCGATTTGATGGCGATTGGCGCCATGAAAGCGCTGATAGAAATGGATATTTTCCGTCCGGTCTGCGGATTCGGCGGCATTACGCTGATGGGATATGCAGGCAAACAGATGAATACGGTCCGCCAGAGTTTCTCAGAAATTGCGGATAGGGCTGTCGTAGAGCTGAAACGCCTTCTGGAAGGCGGACAAGGCATGGAAATTCTCTTGGATTATGAATTAATCCGAATGCAATATATGGACATTATTTGTTAAGAATATAGAAAAAGCACAAAACAGGAGGTATCATGATTATGGCACAGGCGAGCAACCTGAAAAGAGACGTACTGGTAATGAATCTGGAAAAGGAGTTGGAAGAGCAGACAAAAGGCTCTTACGGCAAGAGTATTGCAGAGTGCAGCAACGAGGAGTTGTACTACAGTCTGCTTATGTTGTCTAAGAAACTGATGGCTGTTTCAGAGCCCATCGAAGGCGAGAAAAAGATTTACTATATTTCCGCTGAGTTTCTGATTGGGAAACTGTTATCCAACAACCTAATCAATCTGGGCATTTATGACAAACTGGAAGACATTTTATCCAAGAATGGCAAGAAGCTGAGCGTTATCGAGGAAGTGGAACCCGAACCTTCCTTAGGAAACGGCGGTCTGGGACGTCTGGCGGCATGTTTCTTAGATTCCATTGCAACACTGGAGCTGCCGGGGGAAGGCATCGGTTTGAATTATCATTTCGGTCTGTTTAAACAGGTTTTCAAAGACAAATTACAGAAAGCAGAGAAAAACGACTGGATTGAGGATAAGTCCTGGCTGACGAAGACAGACGTTACGTTTGATGTGGCATTTGGCGATAAGAAAGTAACTTCCAGACTTTATGATATTGATGTGGTAGGTTATGACAGTGGTGTCAATAAATTGAGATTGTTTGATATTGAGACCGTAGATGAAAGCATCGTAAAAGAAGGAATTGATTTTGACAAGAGCGATATCGAGAAGAACCTGACGCTGTTCTTATATCCAGACGATTCCGACGAGGCGGGGCATCTGCTCCGTATTTATCAGCAGTATTTCATGGTAAGCAATGCGGCGCAGTTGATTTTACGCGAAATGAAAGAAAAGAAATATGATTTGAGAAAGATGTATGACCATGCGGTTATCCAGATTAACGATACGCATCCGACGATGGTAATTCCAGAGCTGATTCGTATCCTGGTAGACGAGAAAGCCTTCACACTGGATGAGGCAATCGAGGTAGTAAGTAAGACCTGCGCTTACACCAACCATACAATCCTTGCGGAAGCATTGGAAAAATGGCCTATGGAGTATCTGGAAAAAGTTGTGCCCCAGTTGGTGCCGATTATCAAAGAGCTGGATAAGAGAGTCGCTGCAAAATACGACGACCCGAAGGTACAGATTATCGACGAAAACAACAGAGTGCATATGGCGCACATCGATATTCACTACGGATTCTCGGTAAACGGCGTTGCGGCAATCCATACAGAAATTCTGAAAGATACGGAGTTAAACGCTTTTTATAAGATTTATCCTGAGAAATTCAACAACAAGACAAACGGCATTACCTTCAGAAGATGGCTGTTATCCTGTAACCGCGAATTGGCGGGCTTCCTTTCTGAAACCATCGGCGATGGTTATAAGAAAGATGCGGATAAGCTGGAAAAATTGCTTGAGTTTATCGATGATGACAAAGTGCTTTCCAGAATTGCAGAAATCAAGATGAACCGCAAAAAAGACCTGGCTGCCTATGTACAGGAAGTAGAAGGCGTGACGCTGAATCCAGAGTCTATCTTTGACATCCAGTCCAAGAGACTGCATGAGTACAAACGCCAGCAGATGAACGCTTTGTATATTATTCATAAATATCTGGAAATCAAGGCAGGCAAGAAACCGGCAAGACCGATGACCTTTATCTTCGGCGCCAAAGCGGCGCCCGCCTATGTCATTGCGCAGGATATCATTCACTTGCTGCTTGTATTAGAGGAAATTATCAACAAAGACCCTGAGGTAAGCCCTTATATGACGGTTCTCATGGTAGAAAACTACAATGTATCCTATGCGGAAAAGATGATACCGGCATGTGATATTTCCGAGCAGATTTCCTTGGCGTCCAAAGAGGCTTCCGGAACCGGCAATATGAAGTTTATGTTAAACGGTGCAGTGACGCTGGGCACATCCGATGGTGCGAACGTAGAGATTCATGAGCTGGTTGGCGACGATAATATCTATATTTTCGGTGAAAAATCCGAGCAGGTTATTGCACATTATGAGAAAGCGGATTATGTACCGAAGGAGTATTATGAGAAGAGCGAAGTGATAAGCAGGGCGGTTGACTTCATCGTCAGCGACGAAGCGCTGAAAGTCGGACACAAAGAGAATCTGGAAAGACTGCACAAAGAGCTTATGAACAAAGACTGGTTCATGACATTGCTTGACTTAGAAGATTATATCGAGAAGAAAGACAAGATGATGGCGGACTACGAGGATCAGAAGAAATGGAGAAAGATGATGCTTGTCAATATCGCAAAAGCCGGCTTCTTCTCATCCGACAGAACCATCGCGGAATACAACAGAGATATCTGGAAACTGAGATAAAATAAGCCTTTTTTACTACTTGCGGAAGTGAAAAGTTTATTTCCATTTTGAAAAAGTCTCAAAAAGAAGTGGCATTTACTCTTACAAAAAGGGTGAATGCCACTATTTTTCTGCATACCAAAAGAGCTGACTTTTGAGACGATATTTTGATAATACATTTATGGAAATAGTATTTGCTATTTTATACATTTGATGATATTATAAATTCAAAGCATATTTTCTTTTCTATCACGGTCAGAGCAACCGTAGCTGCCAGTACATAAAGGCGGTTTCACCAGTGGTTAATCCACTGTCACGCGCAAATTCAATTCGCAATTCAAAGAAATTCATGCTTTCAATCACTTATTACAAAGCAGGAGTTTCTTAAAGAAAAGCGGACTCCTGTAGCAACTGCATAGGAGGAATGAGATGGAAAAGACGATTCAGGGAAGCCTAGGAGCTGCCAGCGCCTTCCAATTGACGGAAGAGATGGAAGCGCTGGACAAACAGAGTAAGAAGATTTTGCAGTACAGGGAAGTACTTGCGATTATCTTAAAAGAAACAGTAGAGGAATACCAAGGATATTCCGAAACCGAAATCATGGAGTTTATCGAAGCAGACAGCATTACAGAAGCGATAGAAGTATCCGGCGGCAGGACTAATACAAAGATTGAAGGGATATCAACAGAGTTTTCGGAATTAAGCGAGAAAACCTCTAACTTTGACATTGCATTCCGTGCGAAGAATCCGCGGCTATCTGGTGGAAAAGTAGTAGTAAATTTGTATGTTGACGTAGAATCGCAGAAGAACTACAGACCGGGATATCCGATTGAGAAAAGAGGCATCTATTACCTGGCAAGAAGGTTGTGCTCCCAATTAGACGTGGTGACAGAAAAGACGAATTATGGTCAGTTGGAAAAATGCTATACGATTTTTATCTGCAGAGACAGGATACCCAAGCGGGAGCAGATGAGCATTTCTTTTTACAAGATGGTGAATGATAAAAATATAGGAAATTGCCATCCCAAGAAAAAGAATTACGATTTAATGACTCTTGTAATAATACGTCTGGGGAATAAAGATTATCAAAGTGAAGAAAAGAATATATTAGATTTTCTAACTATTATATTTCAGCCGCATCAGAAAGGATTTCGGAAGAAACTTTCCAGGTATATCAGTTTTGAAGAAGAATTAGAAGCGGGGGAGGAAAGGCATATGATAGGGCTAGGGATGAGTATTTATGAGGAAGGAATAGAGAAAGGTATTGAATTAAATCGTTTTCTTCTTATCTGTAAGAAACTGGCAAAAGGAAAGTCCGCATCTGAGATAGCGGAAGCACTAGAAGAGCCAGAGGATGTGATACAGCAACTTTGTGAGAAAGCTGCCATGTATGCGCCGGACTATGACGAAGCAAGGATTAGGGAAAGCTGGAGCGGTTTATGAAGTACAAAAGTTTATTGATTATTGGCAAGACGATATTTTTTACCATTTTTAACTACTTTCCCAGAAAAATCAGTTGACACGCGTGGAAGCGTATAATATAATATTTCAATGTGACGGTGTTTAAAAATGCCCAGCCACAGCCCCGGCTTTGGCATTTTGAATAGAGTACCAGAAGGATTGTCTGGAAGTTTCTTCATGTAGCCGGACATCTGCATGAGTAATGAAAGGGCAATCATATTGGACCTGTATAACATAAGACAGGCTATCTGATTGACAGATTGAACAGAAACGGAGGAATATTAATGAAAACATTTATGGCTAGCCCGGCTACAATCGATAGAAAATGGTATGTAGTTGACGCGGCAGATAAGACGCTTGGACGTTTGGCATCTGAGGTTGCAAAGGTTTTAAGAGGTAAGAATAAACCGATTTTTACACCGCATATGGACACAGGCGACTATGTAATCGTCGTAAATGCTGAGAAAGTAAAAGTAAGCGGCAGGAAATTAGACCAGAAGATTTACTATCACCATTCCCATTATGTGGGCGGTATGAAAGAGACCACTTTAAAAGAGATGTTAAATAAGCACCCTGAGAGAGTCGTTGAGTATGCTGTAAAAGGTATGCTTCCCAAAGGACCTTTAGGAAGACAAATGTATAAGAAGCTTCATGTGTATGCGGGACCGGAACATAATCACGCAGCGCAGAAACCGGAAGTATTAACATTTTAATGAAAGGGACTGAAAGGAGAAAATTAAAATGGCTAAATCAGCAAAAACATCAGCAAGATATTATGGGACTGGCAGAAGAAAGAAATCCGTTGCCAGAGTATATTTAGTACCGGGAAAAGGTGAAATTACAGTTAACAAGAGAAGCATTGATGATTACTTCGGTATGGAAACCTTGAAGGTTATCGTGCGTCAGCCGTTGGCAGCTACCGATACCGTAGATAAATTTGATGTTATCGTTACTGTAAAAGGCGGCGGCTACACAGGTCAGGCAGGCGCTGTAAGACATGGAATCGCAAGGGCGCTGCTCCAGGCGGACTCTGAATACAGACCGACCCTGAAAAAAGCGGGCTATCTGACAAGAGATCCTCGTATGAAGGAAAGAAAGAAATATGGTCTCAAAGCAGCGAGACGCGCGCCGCAGTTTAGTAAGAGATAATTTACAGCAATGAAAGAAAATATTTAAAACTCCTGGAATTAGCATTTCTGGGAGTTTTCTCATTCCCCTCAAAACCTCACAGAAACCCCCAACCGCCCCTCCTCATACCGAGCCCCGATTGTGCCGTGCATTTGTTCTGCAAGGGCTTTGGCAATGGCAAGCCCAAGTCCGGTGGAGTTTCTTACCGCTTCCACGGAAAAGAAACGGTCAAACAGTCTGCCGACCTGCACTTCATTTAGTCCGGCGGCGGTATTGGTAAATAGGATTTCCCCGTTGTCACGCAGGGTAATGTCCAGGTCTCCGTCGCTGTATTTTAGGGCATTGCTCAGAAGATTGCTGAAAATGCGGGATAAGGCGGCTTTGTTGAGGGTGCGTACTATTTGCTTTTCGGGAAGGCGGATTGTGGGTGTGATGCCCCGCTCCATGAAAACGGCGTAAAACGTCGCAATGCTTTCTTCCAGAACGCTATTAATATTGACTTTCTCAAACGACATAGTTTCTATGTTGGAAATGACCACTGAGTAGCGGAATAATTCTTCGGTAAGCTGTCTCATGGCATGGATTCTGTTTTCGATGAAGCCAAGATAACGCGCCGCGTCTTCGGACATATCCTCATTTTCCAGCAAATCCAGGTATCCGCAGATGGCGGTTAAAGGGGTTCGCAGGTCATGAGATATGTTCGTGACGGCGTTTTTCAGCTCCCGGTCGCCGTTTAGGTATCGCTGTCTCTGGCTTCGCAGTAGACGTAGCTGGCTGTTCAGGCTGGCGGCAAGATATCTGACATGCCTGTCATTTGTCGGGATGGAAATGAGCGTGTTGGTATCCGTTTCTAAATGCTCCGTAAATTCCGTGCAGATTTCTGTGATACTTTTTTTCACCAGATAGAGTTTCAGGCAGAGCGCAGCGATAATTGCGGACAGGATACCGCACAGAATCCACGGTAGAAGCATGGGAAAACCCTCCTTTATTTTAAATCTTTTCTGGAAAAGAGCCATAGCCCGTTAAGCGTTACGGATACGGTAATGAATAGGGAAGACAAAATCATGCGCAGCGGGTGGGTAATCTCTAAAAATGATATTTCGATGCCTTGTCCTGTCGGTAAAAAATCAGCAAGAAATTCATAGATGTTCCGGGTTGTTCCGCTGACGTAATAGGGGTTGGGAGTCAGATCGCTCCAATCCATTCCGTCTATCGTCATGATTAAATAGCTTGCCATTTCCGGTTCCTGGAGCTGGTTATAAATCAGGTTTGCTAAAAGGAGCAGACCGAAAAATAAGAGGATGGAAACAACGGCGGTGGTGGCTTTGTTGGATGATAACTGATTGACAAGCGTAAATATGGCGCAAAAAGCCGCGGTCATGAAGATAGCAGCCAGCAGGTAGGTAAAAAGCTGCCCAGTTCCCATTTTCCAAGTCCCCAGAAAAGGAATGCCAATTAGGGAGCCAATCATCCATACAAGCAGCATCCATAGGGCGCTTAGGAAGGTAATTAAAAGGTTGGAAAGGTAAATGGCTATCCGCGTATGGCCGATGATGATTTTATTGCGGATGGCGCCGTCGCTGTATTCTGTCCCCCAAAACATACTGCTGAATATGGAAATAAAAGCGCCAATGGATAAAGTGAAACGGAAATAATACATGTCCAGGGTATAGTGATATTCTGTCATATCGGCATTCGCCTGTCTGCCGCCATTGAGCATATTGAGGATGGCATAAACGAAGATTACTGTCGTACAGAGCCAGAAAAGTTTATCTTTGCGTAATCGGACAAAATGGGAAGAGATTAGTTTATTCATGATTGTCACCTCCTATAAGATTGATGTAATAGCTTTCCAGACTTTCGTCGCGTTCCTGGATGGAAAGGACTTCGCAGCCTTCTTTGGCAAGGGAAAGCGTGAGTTCGGATATATTGGGTTTTGCATAAATATCAGCCTGTCTGTCATTTAGGATTTTGTATTCGATGCCCATCTTATCGAGGATACGGGCAAGCGCTTTTTCATCGGTTACTTCTATGCGCATACATTTCCTGCAAGCGGCTTCTAATTCTTGCGCACTGATTTCCCTGACCATGCTTCCGTGGTCAAGAAAGCCGTAATGAGTAGCCAGTCTGGAAAGTTCGTCGAGGATATGGCTGGAAATCAGTACGGTTATCTGCCGCTTTTGATTGAGTTTTAGAATCAATTCCCGTATTTCGACAATGCCCTGCGGGTCCAGTCCGTTTACAGGTTCGTCCAGGACGAGAAAATCCGGGTCACCCGCGAGGGCGACGGCAATGCCTAAGCGTTGTTTCATGCCGAGGGAAAAGTTTCTTGCTTTTTTCCTGCCCGTGTTTTCAAGCCCGGTTAATTGGAGTAGTTCAGGAATGCCGTCGAAAGAGGGCAGACCAAGAACACGGTATTGTACCTTTATGTTTTCTTCCGCCGTCATGTGCAGATAGATGGACGGCGTTTCGACGATTGCGCCCATGCGTCTGCGGGATTTTACAATCGTTTTTTCGTCATTTCTGATACCGTAAAGGGTATATCCGCCCGACGTAGGCGCCTGTAGTCCGCAAATCAAGCGGATTAAAGTTGTTTTGCCGGCGCCGTTTTTGCCGACGAAACCGTAAATTGCCCCTTTGGGGACATGCATGGAAAGTCCGTTTAATGCTTTGAAATGTCCGTATTGCTTGCTTAAAGCGTCTGTTGTAAGAACATATTCCATTTTTTACCTCATTTCTGCGCTGCTTTGTATCTGCGCTGTGTGATTGCATGAATTTCTATCATGCTTATGCAGCTATTTTACGAAAGAATGGTAAAGAAAGCAGTAAAGAAGATGGTAAAGAAATCGTAAAGATTTAGTTTGCTTTCAGTTTGAACCCAATCCCCCATACTGCCTCGATATAATCGTTGCCGTCTATCTCGCGGAGTTTTCTGCGCAGGTTGCTGATGTGCATTTTCAGAGAATTTTCGGTGCAGTCCGGCGTATCTTCGCTAATTCGTTCAAGCAAAAGGGATTTGGTAGTTACCTGTAAGGGATTTTGCAGGAGTATTTTTAAAATGGCGTATTCGGTTCTTGTAAGTCTTACTTTCTGTTGTTCTAAGAGGACTTCATGCGTGGCGGTATCCAGACATAGTCCGCCAAAAGACAGGGGCGTATCTTGCGGGATGGATGCCTTTCGCAGCGCAACCGTGATTCTTGCAAGCAGTTCCTTAATCTCAAATGGTTTGGTGATATAGTCCGTAGCGCCGCCAAGTAAAAGGTCAACTTTGTCGTCAATATCCGCTTTGGCGCTGACGACGATTACAGGGATTTTGCCAATCTGGGGCAGCACCTCTTCACCGGAAAGACCGGGAAGCATCAAATCAAGCAGTATCAAATCGGGTTTTGTGGCGGAAAGCAGTAAAAGGGCTTCCGTGCCCGAATAAGCCCGCAGTACGGCATAGCCTTCTTTATGCAGTACTTCTTCTAACATGTTCCCAATATGGATGTCATCGTCAATCACCAGAATCTTTTTCACTTTGATTTACCCCGCTTGTCTTTTTAGTAAACGCTGTCTGTATTATTATATACGCGCGCGGACATTTTGTACAAGCCATCGGGCGGGTTTGGATTGCGGAAAGAGCCTTTTGACATCTGCTATCCCTTGGAGTAGAATGGAAAAAGTGGATAAAAGGAGCAGTTACTTATGAAAATACTCTATGGAACAGGCAATCCGGCAAAGCTGGCTGCCATGAAGAGCAGGCTGGAAAGCTTGCAGATAGAATTGATTGGGTTAAACGAGATTGCAGAAAGCGGGATGGATATTCCGAAAGTAGCGGAAGATGGGAACACACCGCTTGAGAATGCGAGACAGAAGGCAAGGGCATATTATGAAGCATTTCATATGCCGGTCTTTTCCTGCGATTCGGGACTGTATTTCGACAATGTGCCAGACAGCGTACAACCGGGCGTGCATGTCCGCACGATTCATGGGAAATCTTTATCCGATGAGGAAATGATAGCATACTATGCCGGTCTGGCGAAACAATATGGCGGACTAACCGCACGATATAAGAATGCGATTTGTTTCGTAATGGATGAAAATCATAGTTATGAAGCAATGGAGCCGTCGATGGAAAGTGAAAAATTTATCTTAGTGGACACGCCGCACAGTGCAGTCAGGAAAAAAGGGTTTCCGTTAGATAGTCTATCGGTCGATATCAGGACGAATCAGTATTATTATGATTTGGCGGATGAAAAACTGGAGCAGGTGGCAGTGGAAGATGGATTTCTGGAATTTTTCCAAAGAGTGCTGGGGGAATGAATAGAGGACGATTCAACTTGCGGTTGAAATGGAGGGAAGGGATTCGTTTGGCTGGTTATTGTTGAGGAAGGGAAGCGTAGGATATGATAAAACAAAAAACGGAGGTACTTTTCCATGCTGGATAGTAGAAAAGTTGGTAATTTTATTATGGAAAAACGCAAAACCCTTGGATTCACGCAGCAACAACTTGCCGAGAAATTAAACATCTCTTTTCAGGCGGTTTCTAAGTGGGAAAACGGTACGACTTACCCGAATATCGAAATTTTGGGGGAACTGGCGGCAGTATTGGGAGTATCGGTGGATGAGATTCTGGCGGGCAGCGAAAGAAACGCCGAGGAATTATCCTATAGCAAAGCCGGGATTGACATTGCTTATACGGATACGATAAAAAAGGAAATGGCAAAGCATCTAAAAACCGGCGACAGTCGTGTGCTGAATGGTCTTGGACCATTTGCTTCTTTGTATGATATCCGTTTCCCGGAGATGAAAAATCCGGTGCTGGTATTAAAATCGGAAGAGCCGGGCTCGAAACAAAAGCTCGCTATGGAATTTGGTTATACCGAGTCGATTTGCCATGATATGATTAATCATCTGGTAAACGATATTGTGGTGATGGGAGCCAGACCTTTGGCGGTGTTGGATACGATTGTGTGCGGCAATGCGGAAAAAGATACGATAGAAACCTTGGTAAAAGGGATTTCACAGGCTTGTAAAGAAAATGAGTGTTCCCTTGTGGGCGGGGAAACTTCTATCCAGCCGCTGGTGGTAGCGCCGGGGGTCTATGTCCTTACTTCAAGCATTGCAGGTATTGTGGAAAAAGCAAAGGTCATAGACGGTTCTGCAATCGAAGAATGCGACGTTATTCTGGCAGTTGCTTCCAATGGACTGCATACAAACGGATATTCCCTGGTACGGCTATTAATGGAAAAGATGCCACAGATTAAATTGGATAAAATAGATGGTCTTACGTTTATAGAGCAGATTATGAAACCGCATACGCCCTATTACCGCGCAATTAAGGGATTGATTCATCAAGGAATCCTACATGGGATGGCACATATTACCGGCGGAGGGATAGAAGGGAATTTATGCAGGGTGATTCCCGGCGGTCTAAGTGCCAGAATTGATTTGTCCAGGATAAGGACTCTGAAATTGTTTTCCTACATTCGCAACTGCGGCAACATCAGCGATGAAGAAATGCTGAGAACCTTTAATTGCGGAGTAGGCTTTCTGCTGGTGGTATCCGGGAAAGACAAAGACGCCGTCATGAGACATGTGAACCAGTTTTATGATTGTTACGAAGTCGGGGAAATAGAAAAAGGCGAGAAAAAGGTCGCATTTGAGGGACGGATGGATTGGGCATAGGGTTAGACACGGAGTGCGATAAGCGTTTGCTCTATTCTGCAAGGTAGCCCTTCCCGTCAGTTGCTTTTTCAAAAACTCTGCATTATAATTAGACTTGCAAAATTGTAAAGAATCGCGCTCTGGGAAGGGAGCTTGGATAAGGGATGAAAAAGAGAATTTTGACCTGGGTGATTATCTGTTGTATGGTATTGCAGGGTACGGAATCAGTTGCATTTGCGGCGGAAACCTCTGCGGGGTTGCAGGGCGGGACTGTATCCGGTAACGACGGGACAGACGAGCCAGGAGAAGGCGATACAGAAGATGACGGAACAAAAGAACCGGAAGAAGACAGCGTAGAAGACGGCGGAACAAAGGCGCCAGAAGAAGACAGCGCAGAAGACGGCGGAATAAAGGAGCCGGAAGAAGGCGGTGCAGAAGATAGCGGGATGACAAATTCGGAAGGAAACAGCACGGAAGATGGCGGGACAGAAACCTTGGAAGCGGATGATATGAAAGACGCTGAAACCGAAGCATCGGAAGAAGCCATAGGAGAAGCCATTTCCCTAAATCTTGCGTCAGAAGCAGAGCAGAAGGTACAGTACGCCCAGTCCCAAGCCGAAAGTTTCTCAGTAGCGGAAAACCGGGCGGCGGGAAGCGCCGTGAAAGCCTCGAAAGGGCTGTATTTTGGTTATGTTGTGCAGGATTCCGCTATGCGTACGGGGGTGTTGGCAGAGTATTTATCAGAATCCGGAAATATTGTGTTACCGCATAAGCTTGGTAATTATTATATGACGGGCATTGGCAAGAATGTATTTGCCAATATGAATCAAAAGGATACATCCGATACGTCCAAGTTGCCGAGTCAGTCCACTTCTGGGAAAACCCTGTTAAGCAGCGGGGAAGAGAAGATTCTGGAATCCGTAAATGCGGCAAGGATGAAAGAGGGTAAAATACCTCTTATCATGAGCTCTACCCTGCGCGAGACGGCGCGCCGCAAATCGCTGGATATGTTAAATAAGAATTATTTCGACCATAAGAATACGGACGGAACATATACGTCTGATTGGCTGACGAAGTGTGGCTATCCTTGGTATATGTGGGCGGAAAATATTGCCTATAATTATGAAAGCGCAGAACGGCTCTATGACCAGTGGTGGAATTCCACAGGGCACCGTAATAACATGATGCATTCGAGTCTGCGGGCAATCGGGATCGGCGTTTATAAGGACAGTAACGGCAGAATTATGGGAACCCAGGTTTTTTCCAGCACTGTTTTCCAGAATCTGACAAGCGTTAGAATAGAATATGGCTATGAGACTATCGGCGCGGGAGCGTTTAGCGGTTGCACCAATCTGAAAAGCATTACGATTCCGTCTACGGTAACTGAGATTGCAGAGGATGCGTTCAAAGGCTGCGACGTTTTGACAATATATGGCAAGGCAGGTTCCTATGCACAGACTTTTGCAGAAAAAAATAGCATTCCCTTCGAGTCGGTTGAAGAGACCTGCCCGATTCAGAAATTCTGCTATGAACAGGAAGAAATTTTTATGGAAAAAGGCGATATGGATTCTGTCAGTCTGACGATAGAACCGGCGGAATATCGGCATCTGATTAAAGAGGGGGAACCGGTAGTAGAGCAGCCTGTAGAAACACAGCCAGAAGGGGCAGGGACTGAAACGGAAACTGGGTCTGAATCTGAGCCTGAGAAGCCGGAAGTTATCGCCATTCTAGAAGACGGAACCATCCGCGCATTAGAAGATGGAACCGTCACATTGACGGCGCGGGCGGCGGAAAAGGAAGCGACATGCCGGATTACGGTAGGCGAGAAAAACGTCGCAATACAAAATATCCGTTTTTATGAAGACAGTATCGAATTGTATGAAAAGGAAGTATTTACACCCACATACTGCGTATCCCCGGCGGATGCGACGCAAGGTGTGCAGCTTCTCTCTTCCAATTCGGAAGTGTTGGCGGTAGAGGCTGATGGTACGGTGAAAGCCCTGAAAGCCGGAACCGCCACTCTGACGGTAAAGGCAGTGGACAGCGATGTCCAGACGGTTTTGGAAGTGCAGGTTTTGGCAGGCAAGGAGGACCTTGTTTTACCGGAAGGGTTGAAAGCGCTCACCAATATAGATAAAACGCTGGCGAATGTACTGTTAGATGCGTATCCGGGTTTTTCTTGGAAGGAACCGCAGACTAAGTTACAAGCCAAAAAGGGAGAGACCATCCAATACTTTGCCGCTCAGTATACTGACGATACCGACGGCAAAACGATACGGCAGGACTGCATCATACCGGTGGCAGTCAGCGCTGCTTCGGGGCAGCGCGTGATGCTGGAAGAAAAAACGCTTCCTGCTACGAAGAAACTGTCTTTGTCAGAAACGTATACGCTGTATCCGGGACTGAATGCAACCGGGGCGGAAGTGGACGCTTCTTTTTATGATGTTAATGCAGAGGCGAATAAGGAGGAAATTCTGAAAGCAGAAACGACGTTTTCTGAAAATGCCGGCTGGACGATTCAGATTATCCCTCGAAGCGCTGGAAAATGCGTCGTAACCGTGGAAATCAAATTAAAAGACAGAAGCGGCGGTTATGGACCGGCGAAGAAAACTTACGGAACTTATCAGAAAAAATATACGTTTCAGATAGAGGAAGCGCTTTACGCCAACGGGTTTAAGATAATGCCTGCGCAGGAAATGGCGGAAGGCGTACAGTGTGCGGAGGACGGTTCTTTTCTGGTAGAAGAGGGCGTGTCGAAATTCCGCGTCCGCGCCTATGCATTGGATAAAAACGGAGCGGAAACGGATACCGCGCTGACATTTGGCACGGATAAGAGCGGTGTGGTCCAGGTGCGCGCCGTCAAAGGGGAAACCGGGCTTGCGGAAGTAACCGTCAAGAAAACCGGGGAAGCGGTTCTTAGTGTGACTGCCAAAGATAATGGCAAAAGGAGCGGCAGCGTCCGTATCTGTGTACAGAGGACTTCCCCGCAGTTGCAGAATAAGACATGGACGCTCAATAAATGGAAACCGACATTGACGGTTCCTGTTCTTTTAGAGGAAGCGGAGAATAATCTGATTCAAAAGGTGGAATTATATGAAGATAAGGACTGTCAGAAGTTGTCGTCCTTGTTTGCGATAAATGGGGTAAAAAAAGACGGCGAGACGGACAGTTGCGAGGCAGACGCCTATATGGCGGGTTTTCTGGGGCAGAACACGGAACAGGTCAAAAAAGGCTCCTACAAGGTCTATTTGCAGGTAACAACTGAACGGATACCCCAAACATATGTGTACCCAATCACCATCAAACTGAAAAACACAAAACCTTCCGTCACCTTAAAGCAGTCTGCGCAAATTAATCTTTTTTATAAAAATGCAGACGCGCAGCTGGCGATTAGCAGCGGGACGGAAAAGATTAGTCAAATCCGGCAGGTCAACGAGATAACAGGCGCGCCGCATTTCCGGGCTGATTTCAGTCAGGAAGGGGATGTCTGGGCAGGAACCATATCTCCGGTGGGCGTGACCGCGGATAATTATAAAAAAATCAAGAAAACGGTGGAATTACAGTTTTCTTTTCAGGATTACGGCGAAGGCTATGTCCTCACAAAGAAGCTGACGGTGAAAAGTAATTATCAGAAAATCACGCTGACGACTTCCCCGACGGACGCCCTTCTGTATCTGGCAACAGGGAATGACCGCGCTATGTTTCGTATTATGGATAAAAAGAGTAAGGATATCCTGATTCCGAGAGGAAGCGGAAGCGAGGGGGAAAATGCGGAAGGAGACATTACGGTTACGCCGGATAGCAGTATGACGTCCAAGGCGCAGTTTCATATAGAACCGGGCAGCCCGGACATTTCGGTGCGTCTGCTCGGAACGAAGAGCCTGACTGCCAAGATGAAGGTTGCCCACGATAACTGGCGGGAACCGGTATCCTGTTCTTTCAAAATGACAGTCAA
This sequence comes from Muribaculaceae bacterium, assembly GCA_023663465.1. Lineage (GTDB taxonomy): Bacteria > Bacillota > Clostridia > Lachnospirales > Lachnospiraceae > UBA3282. The sequence continues at coordinate 26,725 of JAMPHJ010000024.1, forward strand.
TAAGAAGACGCCGACGCTGACGCTTGAGAAAACGAAAGTATCCTTGAATACAAACGCCGCCGGAAGGGAAGTTTTTTCCCTGAAGGCTTCGGCAAATAAAAATGAAACCGTGTCCATCGTCCGTCTCAAGGAAGCCGACATCGTAGGCGCTAACAATGCTGCAAAGAAACTGTTGGAAGAAGAAAAACTTTCTATCTGCCCGCAGCGACAGGGCGATAGCAGGATGCTTACAATCCGTTTAAATGACAGTAGTGTCAGAAAAGGAACCTATAAATATAAAGTATACGGATGGTGCATGGTGGGTGAGACAAAGATTCTGCGGATGAATCCGGTTACGCTTAGTATTACGGTTTCCAATAAACAGCCGTCCGTATCTTTGAAGGCAAAGGGGAAAATAAAGGCGTCCGATTTAGCGGGCGGGGAAATTCTCTATACGCCGAAAATAGCGAATGTCATGGGGGAAATCAGAAACGCTTCTTTAAGCGGCGCCTATGCGTCAGCATTTACCCTGACGCCGGGAGATAACGGCGCTTACCGTATTAAGGCAAAAGATGGTGCAATACTGAATAAAGGCAGTTACAAGCTGTATATGACCTTTAGGCTGGAAAACGGGGTGTCGGTGACGTCCAAGGCTTTTACCGTGAAAATACAATAAGTCCCGGCGCGCACAATAAACAATGCAGAATAAAAAAGACAATCGATCCAGAAAGGGGAAACAAAGTGGATACGCGCAAGCATATGGTGATAACAGAAGGCAGGATTATCACAAAAGAGGTCCGGTTATGCAGTTATAATCAACAGACGGAAAAATATGATTTGCAGTTTTATACCGGCAAGACCTATTCTTATGATGCAGATGCGCTTCTCTGGCTGCAGGAACCCGTAGAACTTTCCCCGGCGTTTTGCCATATATCCCATGATGGGGAAAAACTGCCCCCTATCGACGCGGTTTATGTGTTTACAGGAAAAGGGAAAAGCTATTGGCATATCTGCTTTGATGATGGAAACGAGGCGGACTATGAGCAGGAAGCGCTGACTATCCGGGAATCCGCTCTGGAGGATTTGCGCTCCGGCCGCATATTCGCCTATCTGGCGAAAGCGGCTTCTATCTGCGCTAAACCCGAAAGCGGCGGCGGACGCGTATCCGCAATCCGGCGCGGAGAAATGGGATTTGTGGGAAAAGAGACCGCGTTGTCCGTCTATCTGAATCCGCAGAAAGAACATTTCAAGAAAAAAGAGGTTACGCCGATTTTTCCATTCGGCTGTAGCGAGGGCGCTTATCTGGCAGTGAAAGCTGCGCTGGAGCATTCGATTAGTATGATACAGGGCTCGTCAAAAAAGGATAGGATACAGACGGTTTTTAATATCCTCGCCAATCTGTTGCTGCAGGGGCGGAGTGTGCAGGTCGTTTTTCCGCATCATGCCGCGATGGAGCAGGTGTTGGAAAAATTATCCGCAGACGACTGTCCACTTCGTTTTCTTAGTGCGCCGATAGGGAACGCAGAGGATAAGCAGGAGTTTCTTATGGCTCAGACTGGGGCGTATCCGGCGTTTTGGAGCGAAGATATGGAAACGGAGGCAGATAATAGTCTGGAGTACATTCAGCAGAAACTGGAGGAAATGAAAGAACTTTTCGTCCGACAGACGGAAGTGGAAGCATTAAGGCAGGAGCTGAGAGAATTTGAGGCAGAGTGTCAAAGGGTAGAAAAGAGCGCGGAAGAAATGGGCGTGGACATACAGATGGTAAAAGTCCGCAAATCCTTGGATGCCGGGCAGTTGATGCAGTTGTGGCAGGAATGTCTGCGTATGGCGGAGCAGAATATGGGAAACGGATTGTCCTTTAAGTTCCGCTGCCGTTTTTCTTACGGTATTTCGGGCAAAGGATTTTATAAACAGGATCTGCTGAGGCTGACGACAATGCTGCAGGGATTGTTTTACCGGAAGAAAAGGCAGGATTTAGAAGCGCATATCCGGCGGATGGAAGAAGAAATATATCCGGCGGCGGAAGCGGTTTTTCATGAGATAGAAAGAGCATCTATGCAGTATCTAGAGACTGCGATCAGACACAAATACGCGGAAAAGAAGGAACGGACGGTTTTTGCAGAAGCGGATTTACAGAAGCGTCCAGACGCTTTTCTGGAAGAATATCCCATCCTGTTTTCTACGGCGGATTATGCCGGGAAGGTTCTGGGGACAGAGACAGTTTATTCTTGTGTGATTGTGGAAGAGGCTTCGCAGTTGGACGCAGCTTCCGGCGCCCTGCTTTTAGCCCGTGGGGAAAACGCTGTGCTTTTAGGGGATGGAAGAGAATTGCCGGAAGAAATGACCGCGGATAGAATCGCGCAGTTAAAAGAGCTTTTTGCATCGTATGATATCCCCGAAGAGTATGACTGTTCCAGATACGGGTTTTTGCAGTCTGTGAAAAAAGCGCTGCCGGAGGCGTCCCATATCTTTTTATAAGGATCCCGCTTTCAGACCCAGCCGCCGTCCAGTGTGATAATCTGCCCTGTCAGATATTCGGGAGTGGATAAAAGCGTTTTGACCATCTGCGCGACTTCTGCGGGACTGCCGATTCTGTCGCAGGGAATTTCCTGTCGCAGTGCGTCCAGCTCCCCGGCGGAGAAACAGCGGTTCATATCGGTGTCAATGACGCCGCAGGCGATGGCGTTGACCTGGATATGGCTGGGGGCAAGCTCTTTGGCAAGCGCCTTCGTAAAACTGTTGACGGCTCCTTTCGATGCGGAGTAGGCGACTTCCGTGGAAGCCCCTACAGTACCCCATACGGAAGAAATATTGATAATTTTGCCGCTATGCTTACGCAGCATAAGTGGAATGGCAAGTCTGCTCGTATAAAATACAGAGTCCATATTGACCGAAATCACTTTTCGCCAGTCGGAAAGAGACATTTCATGCAAAAGACCAATATAAGAAATGCCCGCGTTATTAATCAGGACATCTAAGTCCGTAATTTCCCGGAACAATGCTTCCACATCTTCAGGATTTCCCATGTCGCCGATAAAAGGCACGCAGTCAATATGATATTGTGCAGAAAGCTGCTTTGCATAAGTAAGAAGCGTTTCTTTGGAGTGGATACAAGTCAGATATAGATGATATCCCTCTGCGGCGAGGGCGGCGGCGATTTCCCTGCCGATTCCCCTGGATGCGCCGGTCACTAAAGCATATTTTGTCATAGTCTGGATATACTCCTTGCGTCACATGATTTTCTAAATTATACTACAAGTATCGGGTAAAAGAAAGGAGTTTGCATATGCAGGATGTGATTATTATAGGCTCCGGTCCGGCGGGCTTATCGGCGGCGGTCTACAGTAAAAGAGCGGGGCTTACGATGCTGGTTATAGAGAAAAATGCCATGAGCGGCGGACAGGTATTAAATACGGATAAGGTGGACAATTATCTTGGAATTCCCGGTATCAACGGCTTTGAGCTGGGGATGAAATTCCGAAGCCATGCAGAAGAGATGGGCGCTGTCTTTGTAAGCGGGGAAGTGAAAAGCATCACCGGTGAAAAAGGGCGCTGGATTGTGACGGTGCATGACGGTGCAGAAAAGACTGCCTATGAGACGAAAACGGTAATTATCGCCGCCGGGGCGTCCCATGCGCTGCTCCATGTGCCGGGGGAAGAAAGATTGGCTGGACGGGGCGTATCTTATTGCGCGACCTGCGACGGCGCTTTTTTTAGAAAGAAAAACGTCGCAGTGGTAGGCGGCGGCGACGTGGCGGTGGAAGACGCTATCTTTTTGTCCAGAATCTGTAACGAAGTTATCCTGATTCATCGGAGGGACAGCCTGCGTGCAGCAAAATCGCTGCAGGAGGCGCTGTTTCAGTGCGCCAATGTGAAAGTTATCTGGGACAGCGTGGTGGAAGAAATCTGCGGGGATGAGAAAGTGGAAGCCCTCAAAGTACGCTGCCTAAAGGACGATACCTGCCAGATGTTTAAAATGGACGGCGTTTTTATCGCGGTAGGGCTTTTACCAAATACAGAACCCTTCCGGGATATTGTGGCATGCGATGAAAAAGGGTATATCATAGCCGGGGAAGACTGTGCGACGCAGACGGCGGGGATTTTTGCGGCAGGAGATATCAGGACGAAACGGGTGAGACAGATTATTACAGCGGCAGCAGACGGCGCGGCGGCAATCGCCGGGATAGAGGGGTTTTTGTTACAGGGATATTGAAAAAACGGCATTTTCGTACTGTTTTTGCGGTTGAAAAGTTCCATTTTCAACCAGCTTCTACATAATGCACAAGAAATAGTGCTTTTTCCATTTTTTTTGGGCATATGCTGTAGTTGACAATTGCCTTCATAAATGTTATATTTTATTTCAAAAGATGTAACAATTTTGTAATATATTAATTACAAGCGGCCGGACTGATGGGTCGAGAGAAAGGCATGGTTACGAATTGATGAAGAAGGAAAGTGTGAAAATCGCAGCTTGCGCAATGGCAGCAGTCATAACATTTTCAGGAATAGATATTACAGCAAACGCTTCGGGAGGTTTAAACTCCGTATTACCCTCGGCAGGTATCGACTATTCATTGGCGCCTACCGAGCAGTCCACGTCTCTTTCCGATATGAAAGAGGATGAGGACAGAGAAAGCAGCAGTGACCTGACTGCATCTACAGCGGATATTGCGATAAAAGGCACGGGTGAAATCCCGGTCGGCGGTATGTTGGAAAGTACCGAACAGTCCGCCATATCTAATAAGAAGATTGAGGATACGATTATTGTCAGCGAAGGATACGTCAGAGACTTGCGGGAGGCTTCCAACGCGGCAAAACTCCACGAAGAAGAAGAGGGCTTTAAGAGCCTTGTCATTGCAAAAGTAAATAATTATGTGAATGTCCGGGATATTCCTGGTGAGGACGGAAATATCGTCGGAAAACTCTATGATAAGTCGGTCGGCACCTTTATAGAAGAAGAAAACGGCTGGTACAAAATCAGCTCCGGTTCTGTAGAAGGCTATGTCAAAGCAGAGTTCTGTGTGACTGGTGATGATGCGGTAGACCTTGCAAGAGAGGTCGGCACCCGAATCGCGACGGTTACGACGACGACCTTAAAAGTCCGTGAAGAGCCCAATACAGAGGCAGTAGTGCTCGGCCTCGTACCGATTGAAGATGAATTAATCGTTACCGAAGAGTTAGACGGATGGGTAAAGGTTAATATCGAGGAAGGCGACGGTTATGTATCCAACGAATATGTCACCTTATCCACCGAATTTGTCAAAGCGGAGTCCATTGAAGAAGAACAGGCAAGACTTGCTAAAGAACAGGCAGCAGTAGCGGCGGCAAAAGAAGCGGCTGCAAAGAAAGCGGCGGCAAGACGTGAAGAGGCAGCAGCCGAAGGCAATACTTCCGAAGAGGCAGCAGCTTATGCATCTTCCGGCGGCAGCGCTTCCGGTCAGGCGGTTGTAAATTATGCGCTGCAGTTCGTAGGAAATCCTTATGTATACGGCGGCAGCAGCCTGACAAACGGTACGGACTGTTCAGGATTCGTTATGAGTGTTTACAATAATTTCGGCGTCAGTCTTCCGCACTCTTCCGCGGCGGACAGAAACGTAGGCGCAGCCGTAAACGGCTTGGAAAATGCGCAGCCCGGCGATATCATCTGTTATTCGGGACATGTGGGAATTTATGCAGGAAACGGACAGATTGTCCATGCTTCCACTTCCAGAACAGGTATTATCGTTTCCAGCGCAACCTATCGTTCCATTCTTTCGATTAGAAGGATTTTCTAAAAAGCATCAAGTCTTGGAACATTGTTAGAGAATAGCATGCCGTACTATAGGAACGGTGGAAGAAAGATTGTTGAAAAAAGAATTAAGTAAGTATATCGGCAGCGAGAAGGTGTGTTCATATCCTGATCGCTGCCTTTGCTTTTGGGTCAGACAGACCCGGTCGGTTGTACCGGGAGTGAAAAGGAAGCGCATGGTAAAACATGCGTTGAAAATCTTTTGAAGAAAAGCTATAATGAAGTGAAAAGAAGTATCTGTGGCCGAAGAAATAGACATAAAACGGAGTCAAACACCCCGCAGCAAGCTGACGGGGCATCAAACTTGTAGCGCAGCAAGCTGCGGGGTATTAGACCCTCGCGGCAGTCGCCAAATGCCTGCAAGCAGTCACTTGGCTCGTTGCTCG
>JAMPHJ010000025.1 GCA_023663465.1 Muribaculaceae bacterium
ATTTCTATCTGCCCTGCCACCTCAATATCTACATGCTGACTGAAAATTGATTTCCATTCACGATTCCGCCGCAAATGATTGAATTTCTACCCAAAAAATGCTATCCTATAGTAATCTAGGGAATAAATACCATCCTATGCGCTATCAATGCTTGTTTGAATGCCAGTTAAAGCAGACAGATTGGAAATAAATAAAAATGAATCATAAGAAAAAAATCGTAGAAGGCTATTGGCTGCTGTTTGTAGATTTACTTAGTATCTCAGTAGCTTATGCAATCGCTATTTTAATACGGTATCGGAAGTTCAGCTGGGTCATGGAACCGGAGCTGCACTTTTTGGTGTATATCTGCTTTTTATTATTCTGCACGATATACAGTTTTCTGCTGGACTGGAACAGGGAGTTCCTAATCCGGGGTATTTTCGTGGAATTTGTGGCGGTATTGAAGTTTAACTTTTTTATGATTTTTGCGGCGGCGGGTTTTCTGTTCATGATTCAGAAAAGTGAAGGCTTTTCCCGTCTGGTATGGGGTTATTTCTTCCTGCTGGATTTATGTATCGTCTGGCTGGTGCGGCTTTTGATGAAGAAAATTCTGCGGGTTTATTTCACGTCCCAGTCTAACATCGTCAAAATCATGGTGATTGCCAAAGATGCTATTTTAGAAAAAACCGTTAAGAGACTGCGGCAGGATTTGGATATTGAATATGAGATGGTGGGACTTGCCTGTGTGGATGCGGATAGAAAAGGCGTCATTATTGATGGCGTCAAAGTGACGGCGGATAGAGAAAACGTGTTAGAAATTGCAAGGCAGATGCCGCTTGATGAAGTCTTTGTTAATCTGCCGGATGAGGACCCGGAATATGTGAAGAATATCATTTATGATTTAGAGTCTATGGGCGTCGCCTGTCATTATAACATCGATATCATTGACAGACGCTCGAAAGACGTGCATGTCGGAAAGTTTGCCGGATATACGGTGGTGACGTATTCCATCAATCATTTCGACTATCGGCGGATGATTATCAAACGGTTTATCGACATCGTGGGCGGTCTGGTGGGACTATTGTTTACGGCGCTGATAACGCCCTTTGTGGCGCTGGCGATTAAAATAGATTCGCCGGGACCGGTATTTTTTGCCCAGACCCGTATTGGGAAAAACGGCAGACGTTTCAAAATCTACAAATTCCGTTCCATGTATCTCGATGCGGAAGAGCGGAAAAAAGAATTAGAAAAAAACAACGAAATGCAGGGGCTGATGTTTAAGATGGAAAATGACCCGCGGATTACGAAAGTGGGGAAATTTATCCGTAAGACAAGCATCGACGAGCTTCCGCAGTTTTATAATATTGTCAAAGGCGATATGAGTCTTGTGGGAACGCGCCCCCCGACCGAGGGCGAATTTGAGCAGTACAATTCCCATTACAGAAGGCGTATCAGCATGACGCCGGGGCTGACCGGCTTGTGGCAGATTAGCGGGCGCAGCGATATCGTGAATTTCGATGATGTGGTCAAATATGATTTGGAATATATCGACAACTGGACGCTGGGGCTGGATGTGAAAATTTTATTCCAGACGATAGGAGTGGTTCTGACTGGAAAGGGTTCCAAATAAGGAAAACCTGCGGACTTGGAAAGGAGTAAAACGCCGGATGAAAGTATTGATGATTGGACCCGACCGCAGCGTCCACGGCGGTGTGTCGGGCGTGGTGAACAATCTCTATGAGGCGGGGCTGGACCAGAAAGTGGATTTATGTTATATCGGCACGATGGTAGACGGCTCGAAGGTGAGGAAGTTGTGGCAGGCGATAAAAGCCTATGTTTTGTTCCTTTGCAGGATTTCTTCTTACGATATCGTTCATGTCCATATGGCATCGGATTCCAGCTATTATCGAAAAAGCATTTTTATAAAGACGGCAAAACGCCTTCATAAAAAAGTCGTCCTGCACCAACACGGGGGGAATTTCCAGGAATTTTATACGGAAGAATTAAGTGATAAGGGCAGGGACGCCGTGAAAAAAGTTTTTACCATGAGCGATAGGCTGCTTGTATTAGGAAAGGTGTGGAAAGATTTCTTTGCCACAGTTACGGGCAGGGACGACATTATGGTTTTGCCCAATTCCATACAGATTCCACCCCTTCCAGCTAAGCGTTATGATATGCATAAAATCTTATTTCTGGGCAGACTCTGTAAAGAAAAGGGCATCGAAGAATTATTTGCCGCCATGCAAAAGCTTCGGGAAACATACCCCGATGCAACGCTATATCTAGGCGGCGTCTGGGAAGATAAGGAGCTGGAAAAAAAGGCGGCTAATCTTGGCGATTGTATCACCTATCTGGGCTGGCTTAGTGGAAAAGAGAAACAAAAATATTTAGAGGAATGTGATATTTTCGTACTGCCTTCCTATTTCGAGGGACAGCCGGTGTCTCTTTTGGAGGCAATGGCATATGCCTGCGCTATCGTGGCGTCCGATGTGGGTAGTATTCCAGATATGATTGTGGATGGGAAAACCGGGCTTCTGACGCCGCCGGGAGATACAGAAACGCTTACGAACTGTCTGCTTACGTTATCAGGTCAGCCGGAGTTATCTGGGCAGCTTGCCGGGAAGGCGCGTAGGAAGGCGGAGGAAGAATTTTCTATAGAGGATACCGTAAATCAGCTGACGGAAATCTATCAGAATTTATAAAGGACTATTGGTATGGAAAACAAAGAAGCATTAATCAGCGTCATCGTGCCCGTTCATAACGGACAGGATTATCTGGCGGAATGCATTAAGAGTATCGAGGGGCAGACCTATCCCCATCTGGAAATTATCATTGTAAACGATGGTTCCACGGATAGGACGGACTCAGTCTGTGACAGGCTTTGCGAGACCTATGGGAATATCCGGATCATTACGATGGAAGATGAAGGCGTTTCTGCAGCGAGAAATGCCGGGTTAGAGGCGGCTGCGGGCGGATTTATCAGTTTCGTGGACGCGGATGACAGGCTGCTGCCGGGGATGTTTCAGGTCTTATACGATTGTATGACGGATACGGAAAGCGATATTTCCGGGTGCCGTTTTTTCTTATGGAAAGAGGAAGCGGAATGGGAGCAGAATCAGAAAGAATATCCGAAAGCGCCCCGCCGGGTGTTTACTTTGGCGGATTATATCAAGGATGGTATTTTACAGGGAAACAGCCGCTGTTGGAGCAAGTTGTACCGTCGGGAAGCGATTGGGGATATCCGGTTTCGGAAGGGGCTTTCTATTGGCGAGGATATGCTGTTTTTGCTGGATTTGCTTCCTGCTGCTGAGAAAATCACGGAATCGGAGTATACGGGCTATGGCTATTTCCAGAATCCAAACGGAGCGATTAAGAGGCAATTTACGCCGGAATATATGGACCAGATAACCTGCTGGGAGCTGGCGCGGGACAAAGTCATGGAACTGACCGCAGACCAGAAACTATATACGCAGGCGACTGCCAATATGCTGATGGGCATTATGCTGACGGTGGGGAAACTTGCCATGCTTTCCGCTGCCGAGCGCAGGGATAGGAAACAATATGTGGAGCTTTGTCATGAAAAGTTAAAGGAAGCGCTGGAAGCGCCCGGTGCGTTTCAGGAACTTTCCGGGGGATACCGCATCAAGGTATGGCTGTTTATGCACCTGCCGGAGTGCTATCTGGCGTTGTATCACTATAAGAAGCAGCGATAATGATAGGATAAGAATTCAAAAAAGGATAAAGATATCAAGATGGGAAAATCTACCGCCAAAAAGGAAAACTATAAAATCAGTGTGATTGTTCCGGTTTATAATAAGCAGGATTATCTGGAACAGTGTATCGACAGTATTTTACTACAGACATATCAGAATCTGGAGCTGCTCTTAATCGACGACGGCTCTACGGACGAAAGCGGGCATATCTGCGACAGGTACGCCGATGAAGAAGAACGCGTCCGCGTATTCCATCAGGAAAACGCGGGTCCTACAGCGGCAGTCATTACGGGACTGGAAAATGCCGCCGGGGCATATATCATGTTCGTTGACAGCGACGATTATGTCAGCAAAGACATGCTGCAGAAGATGGCGGCGCAGCTTACCGGGCGGAAAGGCGAGCTGGTGTGCTGCAATCATGTGCTTGAGAAAAGCCGGGAAACCGTGCCAGTGATTTGCGCCGTCAGACCGGGCGTCTATGAGGGTGTGAAACTGGAGCGGGAAATCAAAGGGCGCTTACTTGGCAATGAAACCAGAATCCTGCCGATGTCCCGTTGCATGAAGCTTTGTGAGAAATCTATATTTGAAGGAAATAACAAATATTATGATACTAAAATACGAATGGGCGATGATTTTCATCTGATGTATCCCGCCTTGCAAAACTGCACGCGGCTTGTCATGATGGAAAAAGCCCTGTACTATCATTACCGCTATGTGGAAGATTCTATCGTACACGGTTATGATTCGGCGATTATGGACAGTATCGAGAGATGGTATCGCGCCATGCTCAGGATAATTCAGGATAAAAATATCGCTGACGGGGAAGCGCAGCTTAATAGGGAATATATTTATATGCTGCTGTATGTCATGAAGAATGAATTGCGCAACCCTGCTTCAAATTATGCGAAAAACATCAAGGAGATCTTCGGGAAGGTGCAGGTGCGGGAAAAAATAGAGAACACGCCCATTTCCATACAAAACAGGGCAAACGCGCTGCTGTATCTGGGGATGCGCTATCCGAATCAGTTTTTATTGTGGGTACTGCGGAGCCTGATTAGGAGAACAAGATAAGCAAGAGAAAGGCGTCGATAAAACATGGATAACCGATTGGTAATGTATCTGCACGGCGGCAGCGGGAATCATGGCTGCGAGGCGATTGTAAACAGCACCTGCCACATGATAGAGGATATTCCCAAGCTGCTTGTGACGAACAGTGAAAAAGAAGATAAATTTTATTCCCTGGCGCCTCTGTGCGATATTCTGGAAGAGCGGAAAATTGCGGAACATTTTTTCGCACACGTCTGGTATTATGTGTGGAGGGCGCTGTTCCACGATAAGGAATCTTTTATGAGATACCGCTTCCGGGACGTGCTGGGCAAAAACCGCTCGCCGCTGTATGTGTCGATTGGCGGCGATATGTACTGCTATGAGATTTCTAAGAAAGAGGCGATTGTGGCAAATGCTGCCTTTCATAGCGCCGGCTCGGAAACAGTTTTATGGGGTTGTTCCATCGAACCGGAATTGTTAAAAGACCCTAAAATGATAGAGGACATGAAACGGTATACGCTGATTACGCCGCGGGAATCCATTACAGAGCAGGCGTTAAAAGAGGCTGGCATTATCCAGAATGTGAAACTTTTCCCAGACCCGGCTTTTTCCCTACAGGCGGAAGAGATACCGCTGCCGGAAGGCTTTGCAGAAGGGAAGACCATTGGCATCAATATCAGTCCGATGATTCTTCGCTATGAGACAGAAGAGGGCATTACGCTTTCCAATTACCGGAAGTTAATCGATTTTATTTTACAAAATTCTGACAGCCGTGTCGCTTTGATTCCCCATGTCATGTGGAAAAATAATGACGACAGGCTGACGCTGGCGCAGTTATACGAGGGGTATGAGGACGATGAAAGGGTACTGCTGTTTGGGGACATGTCCTGCGGACAGGTAAAATATGTGATTTCCAGGTGCCGGCTGTTTATTGGCGCAAGAACCCATGCCACCATCGCCGCTTATTCCAGCTGCGTGCCGACGCTGGTAGTGGGATACTCTGTCAAGGCGCGGGGCATTGCCAGAGATTTGTTTGGAAGTGAGGAACATTATGTGCTGCCCGTCCAGACCCTGCAGCATTCGGAGACATTGATTGGCGCGTATGAATGGCTGCTGCAGGAAGAAGATAATGTGCGTAAGAGATTGGAACAGATGATGCCCGCCTATTGCGCCAAGGCTGCGGAGGCGGGGGAAGAGCTTCGCAAAATCTGGGAGCGGGTGACAACAGGGGAAAACGGCGTTTCATAGGTTAAGGAAAGAGATAAAAGCGGATGGGTAGAGTGCGGCAGACCGAAAAAAATATTTTTTTCGGTGTTATCAGTAATTTTATAATTCTCATAATCGGATTTATCCAGGTAAAAGTTTTTATCCGGGTGTTAGGACGGACGCTGCTTGGGATTGACAGTCTCTATACGGATATTCTCGGTATTTTGTCGCTGGCGGAGCTGGGCGTCGGCGCAGCGTTGAATTACAGCCTGTACAAGCCTGTCGCCGAGCAGAATCGGGAAAAAATCAAATCCTATATGCTGTTTTATAAAAAGGCGTACCGCTGCATTGCGGGACTTGTCGCCGTAATCGGGCTGATTCTGACGCCCTTTTTGCCCTATATTATTTCAGAGGAAAAAAGAGGAAGCATTTCGATAGAGAGTCTGACGATTTACTATCTGGTGTTTCTGTTTAATACGGTCAGCACTTATTTCGTGGCTTATAAATACAGTCTTGCCAATGCGGAACAAAAAAATTATATTCAGACCAATATTACGACGATTACCAAAATCATAACAAGTCTCGTGCAGATTGCAGTGTTATGGGTGACGGAAAATTTTCTGTTGTATCTGCTGACGCGCGCCGCCATAGAGCTTATACAGAAAATTTTTGCCAGTTTCTATCTCAACCGGCTCTATCCTTATCTGAAAGAGAAGCAGGTGCAGAAGTTAGAGAAGGAAGAAACGGCGGCGATTGCCGAGAAGACGAAGGCACAGATGCTGCATAAAATCGGCGATGCGGCGAGACTTTCCACGGACAGCATCATTATTTCCGCGATGGTGGACTTAGACGCGGTGGGGCTCGTGTCTAACTATAATAAGATCATTACCTATGCGGCAAATTTCGTAAACATTATTTTTGACTCCGCCATTGCCAGTTTCGGCAATCTGGTGGCGACGGAATCCAGAGAAAAACAGTTGCGGCTGTTTAAAGTCTATCGTTTCTTCGCCTGTTGGATGTACGGGTTTGCCGCCGTAGGATTCTGGCTGCTTTTGACGCCTTTCATAGCGGGGATTTATCTGGATAAGAGCTGGGCGTTAGGACAGGGAATTTTGACCTTGATTCTGGTGGATTTTTATCTAAAGGGCAGCAGGATTGTGCTGTTTAATTTTAAGACGGCAGCGGGGATTTTCAGCCAGGACAAATACCTGGCGTTTATACAGGGCGGCGTGAATCTGGTGGTTTCCATTATCGCCGCGAAATGGATAGGGCTTGCGGGGGTCTATGTGGGCACGGTGATTTCCGGTATCATCGCCAATCTGGTCCGGCCATTTATCATTTACAGGGATTGTTTTGAAAGAAGCGCATGGGAATATTTTAGGGATTCCCTTAAATATATCTGTGTGGTTGCGGGCATCGCACTGCTGCTTGTTCCAGTAAAAAATATCCTGCTGGCGCAGATAAATCTAGGGACTTTCCTATTGGCGGCGGCGCTTGTCAGTGTGGTATATCATCTTATTTTCGTACTGATATTCCGAAAAACGGCGGAATTTCAGTATCTGTGGACACTGGCGGCGGGGAAGCTGCCGTTTCTTGGACGCAGGAAAAATAGATAGATAAGGTTAAAAAAGATGAGGCGTAAAAAGAATAAAGCAAAGGAAAAAGGGAGTTATTAATATGATTATCATCAGAAGTATGGGCGGGCTGGGAAATCAGCTGCAGCAGTATGCGCTGTATAAGAAACTGGAAAACATGGGCAGGGACGTCAGGATGGATATTTTCTGGTTTGAAAATGAGGAAGCGCAGTCGCAGGTTCTGGCAAAAAGGGAATTGGAGCTGGATTATCTGGAAGGCATTTCCTACCGTGCGGCAAGGCCGGAAGAAATCAGAAGCGTGCTGGGTAGATTGTGGGATGAAAAAGAGTCTCTGGGCGCCAGACTGAAAAGAAAACTGACGCCTGCGTCATCACCTTGCTTCTTAGAAAGCGACATGTATCATGAGCAGGTATTTGATTTTACTGACAAATACTTGTCTGGCTATTGGGCGTGTGAAAAATATTATGCGGATATCCTGGAGCGTCTGCGCAGTGAAATCCGTTTTCCCAAGAGCGAACATGCGGATGTTTCTGAGAAGAATAAAGCTATGATTCATAAAATGCAGGAAACGGAATCCGTCAGCGTCCACGTCCGCAGGGGAGATTATCTGGAAGGCACAAACCGCGCCCTGTATGGCGGTATCTGTACGAAAGATTATTATCATGCGGCGATTGCGCTGTTGAGGGAAACTTTTCCAGAGGCGAAATTTTTCTTCTTTTCTGACGATATCCCGTATGTGAAGGAGCAGTATGGGGACGACGCTTATGAGGTAATCGACTGGAATCAGGGCAGGGACAGCTTCTATGATATGATGCTGATGAGCCACTGTAAACATAATATCTGCGCGAACAGTACGTTCAGTTTCTGGGGGGCAAGGCTGAATCCTTATGCGTCCAAGATCATGATACGGCCGTCCCTGCACCGGAACAATCAGGTCTGCATACCGGAGCAGATGAAAGAGTATTGGGCGGGTTGGACACTGCTGACGCCGCAGGGAAAAGTATTGTAAGGAATCGCAAAACGGCGGCAGGGAAGGCAGACTTCTGGAAAGGGCAGAGCATGAATGTTAAAAAAATAACAACCGAAGAATTTTTCTATTTTGCATTTTTCATCATCTTATCCGTGACAAAGGGGCTGGGGCTTTACGAAGGGCAGAAGCTGTTTACGCTGCTTGTTGTTCCCGCACTGTTTTGCGGATTGGTGAAAATCCTGATTTCTTCTTATACGAAACGGCAATGGGCAGTGCAGGTTCTCTTGCTGCTCCTTACGGCGGTTGTTTATTATGAGTCCAGGGAAATCGGCATTCTTTTTGTCATGTTTACGATATTGGGGATGAAACATATTTCTTTGGACAAAGTATTCCGGCTGGGACTGTGGATATGGTCTTTGTGTGCCATCGCTTTGTGTACCGTTTATTTTACCCAGATAGAACATACGGTATACCGGGTTTCCCAGAAGATGGGGCTGGGATATATTTTCCGGTGGAGTTTCGGTTTTACCCATCCCAATACGTTTCATATTACTTATCTTGCCTTGTGCGCTTTTATCCTTTATGGACTGGCGGGGCGTTATCGTTTCAGACATTTTCTGTTGTTGATGACAGGCAATGCGCTGGTATTTTTCTATTCGGTCAGCTATACCGGCTTCGGTATCGTCACACTGTTATTATGCGGCGGGCTTTACGCCGGGATGAGACCGAAATTTAACTGGCTGGAAAAATGCGCTGTGCAGCTGGCGCTGCCTGTAATTCTTCTTTATTCTTTTGTGCTTCCGCTTCTGTTTGCCCATTCCCAGAATGAAATTGTGCAAAAATTAAATTCGCTGGTGAATACAAGAATTGAGACGGCAAGTATTTTTCTGGAGCCGGAATGTATCAGCCTTTTTGGCGTCAAGATGTCCTATCTTGCTGAGAGAAAGTATTATTTGTCAATCGACAGTTCTTATGTATTCGCGTTTATCCATTACGGCGTCATCCCTTTTACGTTGCTGATAGCGGCGTATCTGGCGCTGGTGGCGGATTATTGCAGGAAACAGAAGACGAGGGAGCTTATCATGATTCTTTGCTTCCTGGGAGCGGGACTGACGGAGCCGCTGTTGTTCAATACTTCTTTTAAAAATATCACACTGTTTTTCTTAGGCGAACTGCTTTACAGGCAAAAAGAAGGCGAGGAAGAGTATAGTCTGCTGACGCTTACAGGATGCGCCGGGAGTATGCAAAAGGCAGGAAAATTGTTTGAAAAACTACTGCTGTGGATTATGGGATGGTTAAATCTGGCGGAGCAGATTTTTGCCATGATAAAAGACGTCTGGCGCCGCCGCCGCAGACAGATTCTGGCGGCGATAGCGGGGGGCGCGATGCTTGGCATGGTAATCTGTGCCCTGGCATATACGGAACCAAAGGGGTATGTGATACCGAGAAGATATGCGGACTGGCGGGATAAAAATTCCGTTTATCTGGAAAGTGAAGAGGATTCGGATTATGACGGCTATCGCATCATGAATTACCAGAATGCGGATACGCCGATGCAGGTAGTGGAAGGCAAAGCCGTCCGGTTGGAAAGCGCGCGTTACTATGTGGGCAGTGTGCTGCTTGGCGGGCTGATTGGATATCTACTGGGAACGGGGACGATGCTGCTTATGGATAAAGACAGTTATGTGGAAACGCGCAGGGAAAGTAATCAGGAAGAGTAATTAGGGAAAGCAATCAGAGATAGTAATCAGGAAGAGCAATTAAGAGAGAAGGAAGCGGGTATGAAAAAAGAAAAGACGTTTGAAAGGGAGTTACGTTATTGTCAGATTCTGAAAACCAATATCAATGTGACGGATATGGGCAAAACGGTGGCTTATATTACGAAACATCTTGAAAAACTGCGGGGAAACTATATCTGTGTTTCCAATGTGCATACAACCGTCATGGCGTATCGGGATAAAAACTACCGGAAGATTCAGAATAGCGCTGCGATGGCGCTGCCGGACGGACAGCCGCTTTCGATTGTCAGCCGCGCCAGAGGTTATAAGGACGCAAAGCGGGTGCCCGGCCCCGATTTAATGCCGGAAATTTTCAGATTGTCCAGGGAGCGGGGCTACACTCATTATTTTTACGGCGGCTCAGAAACGACGCTAGAGGCGCTGCGCAATTCCCTGCAAAGAGATTTCCCCTATCTGCAAATTGTGGGCATGTATTCGCCGCCCTATAGGGAAATGACGCCGGAAGAAGACGAGCGGATAATAGAACAAATCAATGCGGCAAAACCGGATTTTGTCTGGGTGGCGCTGGGTGCGCCCAAGCAGGAAATCTGGATGTACCGGCATCGGAAGAAAATAAACGGGCTGATGATTGGCGTGGGGGCCGCCTTTGATTTCCTCGGCGGAACGGTAAAGCGGGCGCCGATGTGGATGCAGAAACTCTGCTTAGAGTGGGTGTACCGTATTTTCCAGGATCCGAAACGAATGATACCCCGGTATCTGAATACGAATTTTGCCTTTCTCTACCATACTTACCGGGAAGGAAGGGCGCTTGCGAAAGAGAAAAAAGCCGGACGCACCCCAAATGGCGGAAAGCGTCTACGGATTGCCATGATTGGTCATAAGCGGATACCCTCAAGGGAAGGCGGCGTGGAAATCATCGTGGAGCAGCTTTCCGTCAGACTTGCCGCGCTGGGGCATCAGGTAGACGCCTACAACCGCTACGGGCATCATGTGTCGGGCAAAAAATATGATGAGGAATATGGACGCGGAGATAGGAAATATTATAAAAAGGTCAGAATCCGCATCGTCCCGACTTTCCGCAGCAGTAAATTAAACGCCATCGTCTATTCTTTTCTGGCGACAATCCGGGCAGTGTTTCGGCCTTACGACGTCATGCATTATCATGCAGAAGGTCCCTGCGCGGTACTCTGGATACCGAAACTGCTTGGAAAGAGAATCGTCGTTACGGTTCATGGTCTGGACTGGCAGCGGGCAAAGTGGGGGAATTTTGCATCTGGTGTCATCAAGTTTGGGGAAAAGATGGCAGTAAAATATGCGGACGAAATCATTGTACTATCCAAGAACGTACAACAGTATTTCCGGGATACTTACGGCAGGGAAACGACTTTTATCCCGAATGCGGTAGAGAAGCCAGAGCGTAAACCGGCAGAGTTAATTACGGAAAAATACGGGCTGAAAGAAGACGGCTATTTTCTTTATCTGGCGAGAATCGTACCGGAAAAAGGCGTGCACTATCTGATTGAAGCATTCCGGGAAATCGATACGGATAAGAAACTTGTGATTGCCGGCGGAAACAGCCAGGCAGTCGAATATATGGATATGGTGCACGCTATGGCGGCAAAAGATAAACGCATCATTATGACAGATTTCGTGCAGGGACAGGCGCTGGAAGAGCTGTATTCCAATGCCTATGCCTTCATCCTTCCAAGCGATGTGGAAGGCATGTCGGTGGGGCTTTTAGAGGCCATGAGTTACGGACGCTGCTGCTTAGTCAGCGATATTTGCGAGAATACGGAAGTGGTGGAAGATAAGGCATTAACCTTTGTAAAAAGCGACGTCAGGGATTTGCGGGCGAAACTGGAATACCTATTACAGCACCCGGAAGTTGTAGAAGAATATAAGAGACTAAGCAGCGATTTTATCTGCAGGAAATATAACTGGGAAGACATTATACAGGAAACGCTGGCAGTCTATAAAAAAGTGCGCAGATAAGGTATGAAACGAAAAGTTTGTGGGTATCTTGCGAGGATATGCAAATTAAAAAATGATTGGGTAGCCGCCGAATCGGGCGGGAGGTATCATCATGAAAATTTTGATTGTAAATAAATTCCTGCATCCAAACGGCGGGTCGGAAACTTACATTTTCGGGTTGGGAAAGCAGTTACAGAAGATGGGACATGAAGTGCAATACTTCGGTATGGAGCATGAGGGACGGATTGTGGGCAACCGCGCAGGAAGCTATACTTCCAATCTGGATTTTCATACCGGGAAGCTGCAGAAACTGTTCTATCCTTTTAAAATCATTTATTCCACGGAAGCAAGGAAAAAAATCCGGCTGGTGTTGCAGGATTTAGAGCCGGACGTGGTGCATCTTAATAATATTAATTTCCAGCTGACCCCTTCTATTCTGGATGAGATAAAAGCGTTTGAAAACAAACAGAAGAAGCGTATACGGATTGTTTATACGGCGCATGACTATCAGTGGGTATGTCCGAACCATATGCTGCGCATACCTGCTACCGGCGAGCTGTGCTTTGCCTGTCAGGGCGGAAAATTTGGGCATTGTACGAAAAACAAATGCATTCACAATTCCGGGATAAAAAGTATCCTTGGAACAATCGAGGCTGCTTATCATAAATGGCGGAAAAGTTATGCCAAAGTGGACGTCATTATCTGTCCCAGCGCGTTTATGAAAAAACAGCTGGATACCAATCCTTTGTTAAAAGATAAGACGGTAGTGCTGTATAATTTCCTACCGGAAACAGATAACGAAGATATCAAGATGGGTACTGAGGATACTAAGGCGGATAGAGAGCGCCGCGCTGCAGATGCGTGGGACGAGCTGCGCTCTAAACTGCCGGAGCGCTATGTCCTCTATTTTGGGCGGTTTTCTGAAGAAAAAGGCGTCAGGATGCTTCTGGAAGTATGTAAAGAACTGACAGATGTGTCATTTGTATTCGCAGGGACGGGACCGCTTGCGGAGGAAGTTTCCCAAGTGGAAAATATAAAAAACGTCGGCTTTGTCAGCGGTAAGGCATTGCAGAAGCTGATTGCCGGGGCAGCATTTTCCCTTTACCCTTCCTGCTGGTATGAAAACTGTCCGTTTTCCGTGATGGAATCGCAGTTATACGGGACGCCCATGATTGCCTCTTCCCTGGGCGGCATTCCAGAGCTTCTCTCGGACGGTGTGACGGGGGAACTCTTTGACGCAGAAAACGAGGAGCAGCTACAGGAAAAGATTGTAAGGTTGTGGGAACAGCCGGAAATCTGTGAGAAATACAAGGAAAACTGTAAAAATATAAAATTTGATACAATTGAGGAATATTGTGGTAGAATAGAAGGGATATATCAAGGTTGAAAATCAGAGATTTTTAATGAGGAACTTGTCCGACTTGTGATATTGCGCCTTGCGGCGGCAAATATCGTAGGTTGTGGAAGAATAAGGAGATAGTGAAATGTCGAGAAGGACTTTGTATGGGACGGTTATTGTGACATATCGGTGTAATGCGCATTGTAATATGTGCGATTGTTTCCGGGACCCGACGAGACCGGAGGAAGAGATTACGTTAGAAGATATTAAGAAGCTGCCGGAAATGGCATTTACGAATATCACTGGC
This sequence comes from Muribaculaceae bacterium, assembly GCA_023663465.1. Classification (GTDB taxonomy): domain Bacteria; phylum Bacillota; class Clostridia; order Lachnospirales; family Lachnospiraceae; genus UBA3282. The sequence continues at coordinate 13,867 of JAMPHJ010000025.1, forward strand.
GGGGAGCCTTTTATCAGACAGGACATCCCGGATATCGTCAGGGAGCTGTATCAGAAATCTGACAGGATTGTCATTTCCACGAACGGCTATTTTACGGATAGAATCATTGCGCTCTGTAAAGAGTTTCCGAAAGTCGGCGTCCGTATCAGCATCGAAGGACTGCAGGAAACGAACGACGCCATCAGAGGGATTCCCGACGGTTTCAACAGAGGATATAAGACCCTGAAAACTTTGGTGGAAATGGGACACCCGGACGTAGGTTTCGGCATGACGGTACAGGATATGAACTGTGAGGATTTGGTGCCGCTTTATAACATCGCAAACGACATGGGGATGGAATTTGCCACGGCGACGCTGCATAACTCTTTTTACTTTAGGAAGACGGATAATAAAATAGACGATAAACTGAAAGTGGCGCAGAATTTTGAGAAGCTGATTAACGAACTGCTAAAAAGCAAGTCGCCGAAGAAATGGTTCCGCGCTTATTTTAACCATGGGCTGATTAATTATATTTACGGGAATAAACGGCTGCTCCCCTGCGATATGTCTAAGGACGCTTTTTTCATCGACCCATTCTGCGACGTTATTCCGTGTAACGGCATGGAAAAAAAGGCGGTCATGGGGAATTTACGCGAGCAGAGCTGGGACGAGCTATGGAACTCTGCACAGGCGCAGAAGGTCAGGGAGTGCACGAAGAACTGCGACAGAAACTGCTGGATGATAGGGAGCGCCTCTCCTGCGATGCACAAATATATCTGGGTGCCGGGATGGTGGGTAATCAAGCATAAGTTTCTAAAGGGCGGGAAGTATCGGCTAAAGGAAAATAAGTTTATTGAGAATGCCTAAAAAGCGGATAGCAATCAAGAAAGATGAGAAATCGGATGGGACGTTTACAGAATAAGCTGGAACAATTAAAATTTGCCGTATATTGTTTTAAAAAGGGACAGGACGCCCGTTTTGTAAGAAATGTAAAGCAGATGGCGGATTATCATAATCTGATTTATGTGGAGTCCTATGGTAATGTGAAGCAGGACAATGCGGTGTTCTTTATCGATATGGAAGAATCCCATTCCGGTTTTTTTGCAGAACATAACCGGTTGCTGGCATTACTGTATTTTGCCGATAAATACGACATGAAACCGGTAGTCCGTTTTCATCCGGGATACTGTTATGCGGAAAACCACCCTGTAAACGGCACGACGAATCCTTTTGAATATTATTTTGAACAACCTGCGGGAATTACGCTTGAGGATATGAAGTCTTATCAAAGAGTGTTCCGCAGCAGAAAAGAGAACAGCTATGAAGTGAACCGGCTGTGCGAAGAAGCAAACGGTTATACAAGGAGCGAGACCTATCTAAATGAGATGGCGAGGATAACCGCCAGATATATCCGGCTCAATTCCATTGTCAGAGAGAAAATGGATAGAGAAATTGAAGCGCTGACAGGCGGAGCGAACGTCTTAGGGGTGCATGTCAGGGGGACCGATTTTAAGCAGAATTTCAATGGGCATCCGGTAAAAGTGGGAGTAGACGAATATCTGGAAGCCACTGTCAGGACATTTGAAGAAGGCGCATACGATAAGGTTTTCCTGGCAACGGACGACGGCGAGGCAATCGAGAAATATCAGAAGCAGTTTGGGGAAAAAGTCGTTTTTTATCAGGACGTCATCAGGAGTAGAGGCGACGATACTGTCATGCATAGTGAAAGCGACAGGGAAAACCACCATTATCTATTGGGATATGAAGTGCTTAGGGACATGTATACATTGGCTGCATGCGACGGTCTGATTGCGGGATTGTCGCAGGTAAGCTATGCGGCGAGAATCCAGAAGAAAAGCACAGGAAAAGAATACCGGCATCTGGTGATACTGGATAAAGGCATTAATTATCATAAGAAAAATAACTGCCCGGCATAAGGGACGAAAGAGGCATGGCGGCAGGAAGCCGCAGAGGGAGTAGAAGAATCGGTATGATAAAACAGCTTGCATATATTTTTAATCGGAAAGAAAAAATCAAGATACTGCTCTTATTTATCGTGGCAATTTTTGGAAGTATATTGGAATGTGCCAGCGTCAGTATTTTCCAGCCTTTTGTGAATGTATTCATGGATTCTTCCGTGATACAGGAAAACAAATATTTAAACTATGTCTACCAGCTGTTCGGCTTTCATACAACGGAAGGCTTTATGACAGCTTTAGCCGGCGGTATTATTGCAATTTTTGTAATCAAGAATCTCTATCTGATTATTGAAAAATATGCAATCTATACTTTTTCCTATAATACACAGATGAAAATATCCACGGGACTGCTCAGGGCATATGTGAGCGAGCCGTACACATTTCATTTGAATAAAAACATCTCTGTTTTGCAAAGAAGCGTACAGGAAGATTCTGACCTTTTTACGAAAGCAATCATTCATTTTATGGAGTTGGTTGTGGAAATCATGGTGTGCTTTGCACTTGGGATTTATTTGTTTGACGTCAGTAAGTCAATCACGGTGATTGTCGTGTGCCTTCTGGTTGTCTGCGTGGGTATTTTTACCGCGATATCCAGAAAGTTTGCGAGAGAACTGGGAAAAGACTGCCAGGAATACAAAGCGAAGCTGTATCAGTGGATGAATCAGGCGTTAGGGGGCATTAAAGAAGTTAAGGTCTTAAATAGGGAATTATTTTTTATTAATTCCTATTCAAGGTATTTTAAGAAGTATAGTAAAGGGCTGAAAATCAGTAAACTCATAGGCACCATTCCCAAGTATATCGTAGAGATGGTAAGTATAGCGGGACTTTTGCTGGCGCTTATCGTCAAAATGAACTATGGACATTCGGATATGGCGGCGTTTGTACCGCAGTTGGCAGCGTTTGCGGTCGCAGCGTTTCGGCTGCTGCCTTCTATCGGGCGTATTAATGAACATATGACAGGAATTATGTATGCGGCGCCGTCTATCGAGTTAGTTTATCATGATTTAAAAGAAGTGGAAAATATTAAGAGTCTGGAAAACAGCGAGAAAGGCACATTACAGCTGGAAAAGGAACTTGTCATAAAAGACGTCTGCTACCATTATCCTGACAATGAAGAAAACGTAATTGATTTTGCCAATTTTGTAATTAAAAAAGGGCAGGCAGTAGCATTCATCGGGGAATCCGGCGCAGGGAAAACGACGATGGCGGATATTATTCTGGGACTGCTGACGCCCCAGTATGGCAGGATTAAAGCTGACCAGACAGATATCTTCAAGAACATGGATATATGGCACCATAGCATCGGCTATATCCCTCAGACCATTTATTTATCGGATGATACGATTCGCAATAACGTGGCGTTTGGCGTAGAAGAAGACCAGATAGATGAAATGGCAGTGGAAAATGCGTTGGTGAAAGCGCAGCTTTGGAATTTTGTGGAAGGTTTAAGCGACGGATTGGAAACAGTGGTAGGTGACAGAGGCGTCAGATTATCAGGCGGGCAGAGACAGCGTATTGGGATTGCCAGAGCGCTGTATCATAATCCGGAAATTTTAATTTTGGATGAAGCTACTTCCGCATTGGATAACGAAACAGAGTCGGCGGTCATGGAGGCAATCGAAAAACTCCGCGGCGAGAAGACCATGATAATCATTGCCCACAGGCTGACAACGATACAGAATGCAGATGTCATTTATGAAGTCATAGACGGCAAGGTGGAAAAGAGAGATAAGCAGGATGTGTTGAAGTGACGTGGAGCGAAGGTGGTGGATCAGTGAAATATTTTTATTATGATAAATCAGCTAAGAATGCTTCATTATACATGCTTCTAGAGTCTTTAATGGAACGCTGGGAGGATGAAATCGTTGAGTTTAAGGAAGCCCGGAACCAATATCCAACGGATAAAATCGGGCGATATGTTTCAGCTATCAGTAATGAAGCCAATTTGAAGAATCAGCAATACGGATGGCTCATTTTTGGTGTGAGTGAGTCAATAAAGAAACATGTAGTAGGCAGTAGTTATAAAGATACGAAGAGCCTTGATCAGTTTAAGTATGAGGTTTCCAAAGGCACTACAGACGGATTGAGTTTTTTAGATATTTTTGAGTTGTATCCGATTGTGGAGGGGAAGGAAAAACGCGTCATTATGTTTAAGATTCCGGCAGCAGTTATGGGAATCCCGACTGCCTGGATGAACAGATATTATTGCAGAAAAGGCGACAATCTGGATTTTTTACCACAATTTAAAATAGATATTATCAGGGGACAGATGGAGCAAGATTGGTCCAGACAGGTAATAACGGGAAGCAGTATCGAGAATTTGGATAAGAATGCGATAATATTAGCAAGAGAAAAATATAAAGAGAAAAAGAATAAGGAACATATCAGTAAAGAAGTAGACGCCATGACAGATGAGCAGTTTCTGAATAAACTCCGTCTGATAAATAAAGGTGAGCTGACTTGTGCGGCAATGGTCTTATTGGGACATGAGGATTATAAATATTTAATGGATAGACCGCCGACGGTTATGTGGCGCCTTTATAGCGGCTCCGGTAAAGACAGAGCCTACGAAATTTTTGAGATTCCATTTATTGATGTAGGAAATAGACTTTTTGCCAAGATTCGCAATCTGACATACAAATATATGCCGGATCGTCGTACATTATTTCCAGAATTTACGGTGCAATACGACCAGGATATGTTATATGAGCTTTTGTATAATTGTATTGCCCATCAACAGTATAAGATGGGAGCAAGGATTTATCTGGATGAATTTGAGGACAGGTTGAAATTTACAAATCCGGGTACGTTTATCCCGGAAGATGTCAGAAATGTTTTAGACCCAAGTTATTCACCGCCATTTTATAAAAATCAGCTATTAGCGGATACTATGGCAAGTTTTGGGATGATTGATACAGCAACGTTGGGAATCCGCAGAGTGTACGAAATATTACGGAATAAATATTTTCCAATGCCGGATTATGAATGTGATAAAGAACAGGTAAAAGTTACAGTATACGGTGCGGTAATTGATAACAAATACACACAATTGCTGTATGATTATCAGGATATCGATTTGGAAGTAGTATTCCTTATGGACAGGGTGCAGAAGAAGCAAAAGATAAGTGCCACAGAAAGTAGAATGCTCCGTAAAATGAAACTGATTGAAGGCAAAGTTCCAAATCTGTATCTATCTGCAGGAGTGTCGGAAATATTGGATGAAAAGGAGCAGTATATTAAAAATAAAGCATTTGATGATGATTACTATAAAAAATTGGTTATAGATTATTTAAAACAATGGGGAAAAGGGCAGAAGAAAGATTTTAAGAAGTTGTTATGGGATAAGCTGCCGGATAGTCTAACGGATAAGCAAAAAGAAGCGAAAGTAGTTAATCTGTTAACAGCGCTCCGTAAAGCGGATATGATTATAAGAGATGGGGATAATCAGAGGACTTCTAACTGGGTATTGTTTAAAAAATAATATTAAAATAATCATTTTAAACAATTTAACTACAACATAAGACGCGTAAAATCAAGGAATTATGCTTCTTGATTATTTAAATGATTGTTTAAAATAAATGATAGATAGCAGTTTTAAACAATCCGTGTGAGTTGTGCTTGCTTTAAGATTAATATTTTGATATTTAAAGGTAAGAACAGGAGATAGCATGGCAATTAACATAAAACAATTCATAAAAGATATTCTTGCACAAATCGATTATTCCTTCTACCGGGCGGGGCTGAAAAAATGTCCTATCCGGGTGCAGACGATTGAAGAGACAATAGAAGAATTGATTCACAGCGATAAAAGCCTGGTTCGGTTTGGCGATGGGGAAATTACCATGATAAGAGGACGAAGTCTCACCTTCCAGGACGTTACTCCTGAGATTACGGAGGGACTGAAGCGTATTCTTAAATATGAGCATGACGGATTGATTATGGCAATTCCTGAAATTTTCGGGGATTTAAGCATTTACCGGCAAGAGAGCAGTCGTTTCTGGAAAGAGCATCTTCTGTTTAGCAGGAAAGTTTATCTGCAATACTGTAATAAGAAAAGGATATATGGAAACGCTTATTTATCCCGGTTCTATTATGCATTGCAGGATAAAAGCAGGTGCGGCGGGTGGATTGAGAAAATTAAAACGATATGGAAAGATAAAGATGTGGTTGTCGTAGAAGGGGAAAGGACACACAACGGTGTCGGAAACGATTTGTTAGATACGGCAAAAAGCGTGGAACGGATTATCGGTCCCAGCACACAGGCATATGCCAGACTGGATGAAATCATGCAATGCTGCAGGGAATATCCCAAGGACAGGCTGTTTCTGGTTTCTATGGGGATTGCGGCTAAATTCATAGCGGAGCAATTGTTCTTAGAAGGCTACCGGGCGCTGGATATCGGGCATCTGGACATGGAATACGAGTGGTATCTGCACCATGCCACGACGAAAGAAAAAATACCCAAGCATGACATTATCGGGGAAGAGGCAAACCAGAATGCAGGATATCATGAGTACCTTGCGCAGATTAAAAGACGAATCTGACATGAACGTGCGCTCTGAGAAAGGAACATGGTACTTAATATGAAAGTTCTTTATATGTCCCACAGATATCATACAAATCAGACCACGATTATGAAAGGCTGGAAAGAAAACGGGCATGAGGTCAGATTTTTAAGCCAGTATGCGGGGAAGGTGGAAGACTATACTTATGTAAAACCCATTGTAGTCGGATATTCCAGACTTTTCATGGCGTTTGATTATCTGTATGTGCATTTTCTGAAAAGAAAAGACCCTTTTGCAATCGATATGAAACTGAAATGCGGTGTGCCGCCGATGCGGAAACTGGCGAAATATATCAGGGAATTTCAGCCGGATCTGGCGATTATCAGGGAGCGGTCCATCTATACGATTTGTATGAATTTCCTATGTAAACGCTATAAAGTGCCGACGATTCTTTATAATTTAAGTCCCGTATGGGACAAGCCGAAGAAGATGGACCTGGCGCATAAAATCGTATGGAAACTTACGCCCACCTGCAGGATGACCCCCACGAATCTGGTGGGAATCGACTATACGGGTCTGGTAAAAGATGAAAACGGATATTGGGCGCCGTTTCTGATGGAGCCGCAGCTGGCGCCGGAGAAAAAAACTTATTTTGCAAACGACAGGATTAACGTCTTTTGCATCGGAAAATATCAGGAGCGGAAAAACCATCAGCTGATGATAGAGGCAGTCGAGGAGCTGCTGCCCAAATACGACCTTCATCTGACGATTGCCGGGGAAATATCCAATCATTTCCATGAGGAATATTATCAGAAAGTAAAATCCTATGTCGAAAGGCATGGACTGGAAGAAAGGGTCACTTTTTTAATCAATCTGAACAGGGAAGCTGTGGCGAAAGAGTATGCGAAGGCGGACGTGTATGTGGTTCCAAGCACGGGGGAGCCGGCGTCCATTACGGTGATAGAGGCGATGGCATTTTCTGTTCCGGCAATCAGCGGCAGCGATAACGGTACGGCGAGTTATATCGATTATGGAAAAACGGGCTATGTTTTTCAGGACAATGATAAGGAAGATTTGAAAGAGAAGCTGGAAAAGATTATATTTGACAGAGAAAATATCGTGAAAATGGGAGCGGCAGGGTATCAGCATGTGAAAGACCATTTTCAGTTTCGGAATTACTATGAGCAGGTGGAAACGATTCTGGAGCGATTGCAAAATTCTGAAAAGAAAAATTGAGAGTGCATTGCAATGTGCGGTACACACCGCAGACGAAGGAACATGGTTATAAAGATGAAAAAATTGATGTTAAAAATAAGTGTATTCTGGCTGCTGTATGGTCTGATTGCGATACTGCTAATTTATCTGCTGCAGGGTTTATCCCTTAGAATGATACCGCTGGATATCCGCTATGCGTTTATAGGAAACCGGAAAACCTTATATGCGGTTGTCGTATGTCTGGCAGTTATGGCGTTATTCTGCTGTTATGCTGTGATGAACGCAAAGAAAATCCTGCGCTTCCGCTGGGATGTAAGAATAGGGGTGAAGGGCTTTTGTCTGCAATTTGGGAACCTGAAGTCCTTTTATGCCAATCTCAACCGGATATTGGCGGCAGGTATATGCTTTGTGGTCCTGATTCTGGCGGGCAGTGCGCTGCTGCCATCTGCTTTTGGTAAAGAACAGCGCACAGGAGAAGCTCCCTGGACGTCTTATCCGGTAGCCCATGCGATGGGAGAGATTGACGGATATAGCTATACAAATAGTTTAGATGCGTTTGAATACAATTATGGGCTGGGGCATCGCGTGTTTGAAGTGGATTTCAGCATGACCGCGGATGATAAAATGGTCTGCTGGCACGATTGGGGACTGGACTATCTGGAAGGGGTAGATAATGAGCATGTTCCAACCGAGGAAGCGTTCCAATCCATGCAGATTCTTGGAAAATACCAGCCGTTGACGCTGAAGGATTTATTGTTGCTGATGGAAGAATATGAAGATATTTATATTATTACAGATACGAAGTCCAATGACAGGCAGGTTATAACGAAGCAGTTTGCCATGATTGTGGACATGGCAAAAGAGCTGGGCGTAGAGGAAATTCTGGACAGGTTCATCATCCAGATATACTTTGAAGGAATGTATGGCAGGGTGAAAGAGGCTTATGATTTTCCAGATATCATTTTTACAATGTATATAAGCGGATGGGATAGGACGGCAAAGGGCTTTTTCCGTTACAGCAAGTTCTGCAGGGAACAGCAGATTCATTATGTTACGATGGACTACAGCCTTGCGACGCCGGAAATATTGGAAATAGCCAGAGCCTATGATATAACGGTTTTTGCGCATACCGTCAATGATTTGGAAGAAGCGGAAACTTTGATAGAAAATGGTGTGAAGGGGGTTTATACCGATACCTTGACGCCGGAAATGTTTTTAGGGGAGGAATAGGAAATGGCTTTTATTGCACTTTTTTTACCGGCTTTGATTACGATGGCAATCCGCCGGAAGAGAAATACCGGTTGCCATAAGGACTGGATATCGACGTTGTCAGAATATGGGCGGACGGTCTTGTTCTGCAACCTGGCGCTTATGATTGTCATAACGTATTTTTTCAAAATGCAGGGTGTGCAGGTTTCGGCGTTTAACAGCTTTCCTTTTTTCATAAAATATGTGATAATGGCGATTATATATTCCATGGTGATTCCCTATGTGGAAGAAATTGCAGCCAGGCTTTTTCATATTGAGTTCAGGATTCTGGGCAGAGAGGAAGAAGGGTAATGAAAATAGTGGAAATAGTTGTACCTTGCTATAATGAAGAAGATTGTATAGAAGTTTTCTATCATAAGGTGTGTGAAGTTTTTGCAAAGTTATCACAATATGATTTTATCATTACATATGTGGATGACGGAAGCAGTGATTCAACATTACAAAAAATAAAGGGAGTTGTTTCTGCTGCGCCTTCAGGAAAAGTCCGGTATATTTCATTCTCGCGGAATTTTGGAAAAGAATCTGCAATATATGCGGGCCTGTCTAATAGTTGCGGGGATTATGTTGCCTTAATGGATGCAGATTTACAGCATCCGCCTGAATTATTGGAAAAAATGCTTATTGCAATAGAAAAAGAAGGATATGACTGTGCGTCGGCAAGGCGTATTTCAAGAAAAGGGGAACCTGTAGTGCGGAGTTTATTCTCCAAGGCTTTTTATCATGTTATTAATAAGATAACGGCGATTGATTTGGCGCCGGGAAGTACGGATTACCGTTTGATGAAGAGAAATGTTGTGAAAGCGGTTGTCGCCATGACGGAAAGGGAGCGGTTTACAAAGGGAATTTATTCCTGGGTAGGTTTTAAGAATAAGTGGATAGAATATGAGAATGTTGAACGGGTGGCAGGAAATACAAAATGGAGTTTCCTGGGATTGATACAATATGCTTATAGTGGTTTTATGGCTTTTACGACCGCTCCGCTGCGCGGGGTCATTTATCTTGGAATGCTGATTGTGGCATTTGCTGTTATCTATGCAATTTATACCTTTGTGGTAGCATTGAAGACGCCGGATAACAGAACCGGATATGCAACGATAGTCATTATTATGCTTTTACTTGGAGGAGTTATTATCACAATATTAGGCTTGATTGGCGAGTATCTGGCAAGAATTTTTACAGAAGTGAAACAGAGACCTATTTATCTCGTGAGGGATACTAATATTGCGGATATGACAGAATTAAAATCTTTTCGGGAAGAAACTGATAGGGGAAATATCGAAAAAAGAAAGTAATGTGGAAAAGTTGGGAAAAATCGGGTTATGCAGGAATAGGATGAGGTGAGTGCAGATGAAATTCGTGAAAAAATATAGTTTATTTATTGTCATTTTCCTGGCTGCGGTATTGTGTATCATTATGCAAAACCGCTCCCTGCCTACGCCCATTGTATCCCACCCCGATTCCCAGATTCGCTTTTCTACGGAGCAATCGGTACTGGAACAGACCTGGCAGCCGCATGTTAAGAAAATTGCGAGTGTTCATATTCCCTACACCGGAGATGCCAACTTTGACAGTACAATGGAACTGACGATTTATTCTGATGATTATTCTTCTTTATTGATTCAGACAAGCGGTCAGTGGACCTTCCGGGAAAAGGAACCGGGAACGATGGACTTTGACCTGGGGAAGCTTAAAGTTACGCCGGGAGAGCGTTACAGGATACAGCTGCGTTATGAAAATAATTCTGCAAGGGGCGCGCTTTTACTTCCTTCTGGCAGTAATTACAGCGGCTGTAGTATCGATGGAAAGCCTTGTGGGGAAGCGGCGGCTTTTGAGCTGGTTCTGGTGAAAAATTCCCGTTTATTCTGGCTGTTTGCGGTATTTTTCCCGTTTCTGTCCTTTTCCTTGCTGTTGATGACTGCCTGGAACCGGAAGTGGGAAGACTGCGTCGGTCTGTCCATGATTGGTACGGTATTTATTTTATATGTATCGGGACTGTTTGAAAAGCTGTCTGTGGGAATGGCGCTAATCTATATCCTGTCGGTGGCCAGTCTGCTGTGCGCGGCTTATTTTTACCAGAAAAAGGGGATGCGCACAAAAGACTTACTTTCCCCTGCGCTGTTCCTTTTCGGCGGATTGTTCCTGCTGATTTTAATCAACTGCAGCAATGTGTGGTATGCCAGAGTGGATGAATATGCGCAATGGGGAATGGCGGCAAAGGATATGTTTTATTATAATTCTTTTGCAAAACATGTAAATACCACGGTGGCAATACCGCGTTATCTTCCCTTTACAGCGCTGATAGAGTATTTCTTCACCTATGCCAATGGACTCTTTACACAGGAGCTTGTCTATGTAGCATATCAGACGATGCTGCTGGGCGTATCCATTGTCGTATGCGGATTTGCGTTTCAAAAGTGGCGGTATTGTATTCCGGCAGCGGCGGTTATGATAGGGATTCCGATTATTTTTTACAGCGACGTATATAATTGTATTTATGTGGATTCCCTGCTTGCAGTATTGACGGCTTATGTTTTAATCTGTTATTTTTCAGAAGAAATGACATGTTTTAACCTGCTGCGTATCTTAGGCGGGCTGTTTGCGCTTACCACGACGAAAGACATGGGTATGGTCATCGCGGGACTCCTGACTATAGTTATGATGGCGGACAGGCTGTATCGGGCGCTCCGCCAGAAGAAACCGGTGTTAAAGGGATTGATTCTGCCAGCTTCTTTTGCGGTATTCGTTTTGGCAGCGTTTTTCAGCTGGCAGATTTATATGAGTATTCCCGCGAAAGTGGTTGTAGTAGAACCCTCTCAGACGGCGCAGACGCAGAATGCGGAAGGAACCGGAACGGACGAGGTCAAAAGCACGGTTCAGGAAAAAAAGCTCGGTTTTCAGAGCACAGCAAGCGCAAGCGGTATCACATTGGATGGTATTCTGGGATTGCTCAGGCATGAGGATGGCGGATACCGGTATCAGACCATCAAGAATTTTCTGATTGCAATTTTTGATGAGGAATCTTACCTGTTTGGGAGCATCGGGATATCCTATGTGGATATGTATATCCTGATGCTTGGATTAATCGGAGGGCTTAGCTTGTTGGGGTTTTGGAAAGAACGCAGGGATAGTATGCTCTCTTTTGGAGTCTTTACATTTTGTGCGGGCATGTGTTATGCCGCAGTCTTAGGGCTTACTTATTTGTTCGCGTTTCCCCAGGGCGAAGCGCTTATACTGATATCCCATCAGCGGTATCTCGCTTCTTTTCTGGGCGGCGTCGTCATGGCGCTTGCCGGTCTGATTGTGCGGCAGGCGGCGCAGACAGAGAAAGATAATAAGTCCGCGAGTCTGGCGGCAGCGGCTATTCTGAGCGCAGGAATCGTAATCTGTACGCCGATGAGTAATTTTATAATTAAAAATATGGACTTTAAGCTTTCGGAAGATTATGTCTATGGCTATGAAGATATTGCGGAGGTTCTGAGAAGCTTTTCTGCAAAAGGCGAAAAAATTTATTTCGTATGCAACGAAAGCGGCGGCGATTCCGGATGGATTTTTAAAAATACCGCCTGTCCTCTGGTGGGATATGGCACGCAGAGTAATCTCTATGCCACGGAAGAAGCATATCTAAAGCAGGTGGATATCTGGACGCAGAACGAGGAAGAAATTCGTGAGATAGGTACGATTCTATCTTGCGAGGATTGGGAAAAGAGTCTGCTGAAATGTCAGTATGTTTTTATTCTGCACCCGAACGACGTATTTAGGGAATCCTATGAAAGTCTGTTTGAAGAGCCGGAAACGGTGGGCGACGGTACGTTTTACCGGGTAGAAAAATCTGGGGATAGCGTGACGCTGGCATTTATTGGGCAGGTAGGCATTAAATCCTATAAATAGATATGGAAAAGAAAATGGATAAAAGACCGTTTGATATCTTGGGAGAACAGAAAATGGAAAAAGATGTAAAAGTTTTGATTATTATTCCTGCGTACAATGAGTCGGATAATATTGAGCAGGTCGTAGAACGTTTATACACACAGGCGCCGCAGTATGATTATCTGATTGTGAACGACGGTTCCACGGATAACACTTTGGCGATATGTGAGAAGCGGCATTATCAATATCTGGATTTGCCAATCAATCTGGGAATCGGCGGGGCAGTACAGGCGGGCTATGTCTATGCCCGTAAGAACGGCTATGATATCGCGGTGCAGATGGATGGGGACGGACAGCATGATATTGCCTATCTGGATGAAATGCTGAAACCGCTTTTATCGGGGGAAGCCGATGTGGTAATCGGCTCCAGATTCTTGAAGAAAGAAGGGTTTCAGTCTTCCCAGAGCAGAAGAATCGGCATCGGAATTTTGAGCGCGTTAATCTGGCTGATGACAGGGAAGCGAATCATGGATGTGACGAGCGGATACCGTGCGGTCAATAAAAGATTTATCGACATTTATTCCAAAGACTATCCTGCGGATTACCCGGAACCGGAGGCCATCGTTACGGCAATTATGCACAGAGGCAGGGTAATAGAGGCGCCGGTCCAGATGCGGGCGAGAGAAGGAGGAACCAGCTCCATTACCTTTCGGAGATCTATTTATTATATGATAAAAGTCACATTGGCAATCCTGATCTGCAGACTGAGCTACGGATTCAGACGGGCGCGCAAGGAAGGGGGACAGGCATAGATATGATTCCTTCTACATTGAGAATGACGCTGATTGCAGCCATTATATGCTATTTTATTATTATACTTTATTTTCTCAAACAGAGAGCTTTGAACCTGAAATATACTCTGCTATGGCTTCTGGCAGGAGCCGTGATGGGGATTTTAGTTATTTTTCCCGAATTGTTGGTGAAAGTGATTCATATCCTCGGCATTGAAGACAATATGAACGGACTTTTCATTCTGCTGATTGCCTTCATGCTGATGATTCTGATGGCGCTGACTTCTATCGTATCCAGGCAGAATATGAAGATACGGACGCTTGTACAGGAAATCGGGATTCTGGATAAGAGGATACGGGAGTTGGAAGGGAGTAATACGAAACATGAAACAGACAAATAGGGGAAGCAGGAACGTTTACATGGATTTCCTCAAAGGATTGGCGATGGTTGCGGTAGTAGTGGGGCATAGTGTTTCTGACATTCCGCAGGGGAGCGTGTTGTTTAATCTGATTTATTCTTTCCATATGCCTCTGCTAATGTTCATTTCCGCATACGTTGAAGAGCAGAACAGGGAAAAGTATCTGACGCAGGAATGGCGCATGCCTCTTAAACGAGCAACCGGATTGCTGCTTCCTTATTTTAGCTGGATCATCCTATATCGGATTATAGGCGGGAATCTATGGAACATGAATATCAAGGGTATTGGATTAGAACTTTTGGGATATAAGCAGAGCGGCATGTGGTTTTTTCCCGTATTATTCGGCTTGAAGGTTTTGCACTGCTTATATTGGTTTATACAAAAAAAGAGCGGCAGACATACCTTTGTAAAAGATATAGTTATATGCTGTCTTCTTGAGATACTAGTTATATTCCTGGCAGTATTGACCCGTCATCCCTATATTATTAATATGTTAAGTTATGCGATACCGTACTTTTTTGCCGTTATTATTGTGGATAACACAATTGTACAGAAAATCGTCAACAGCGAGTGGATGGCGGCGGGCGCAATGGTTGTTTATATAATGTTATTTCCTGTTTTTTCTTTTCATGATACGCATTGGACTACGCAGGTAATCAGGATAGGATTATCTTTATGCGTCATAATAGTATGCTGTAAATTCCAGGGAAAATGGGAAATAAATCCTGTCAATAAAATAATATGCAGCTTTGGAAAAGGTTCTTTGGCAATCTATGTTCTCCATGGGTTCTTTTTAGATTACATACCGTATATATCCGCCGTGGAATCTTCCTTTTTTCTTGCGGTATTATCGATAGCGGCAGCTTTTGTCATTTCGGGCGTCTGTATTGTCATTGCGAAGATAATAGGTGTTTCTGCATGGTGGAGTAAAATATTATTGGGAAAATAAGTAGAATGGAAAATGAAGATGGAAAAAATTGCAATTGATTTATTATGGCTGCGTCCCGGCAAAGTAGGCGGTACAGAATCATATATCAGGAATCTGCTGGATGGCTTTCAAAAATTAACGGAAGATTTTGATTTTACTTTACTGGTGTCTTTAGATAATGCAGATACTTTCCGTAACTATACAAGAGACAGACGATATCATATTCTGACTGCTAATATTAAATCAGAGAATATTGCGAAACGGATTCTATGGCAGAATTTCTTTCAGAACAGATTGTTGCGCAGGCAAGGCTTTCAAAAGTGCTTTGAACCGGTATATTGTAAACCATGGCTGAATGGGCGCATTCAATATACCTGCGTGATTCATGACTTGCAGGCGCTTCATTATCCGGAGTATCATCCCTTCCACGAAGTCGCATATTCTCGTTTATGCTGGAGAATGGACGCTTGGAATGCCGGCAGGATAGTGGCAATTTCAAATTTTGTAAAAAAAGATATTGAGAAGAATTATCGAAGAAATAATATAGAAGTTATCTATAATCCGATTATGGTAAAAGAAAATGAAGTAGTCGATTTTGAACAGCTTCAAACCAAATACGCTATTGAGGAAAAACAGTTTTTTTATACGGTCTGTCAGATGATACCGCACAAAAACTTACGGACGCTGATTGACGTCATGGATAGAATCGTCCATGCAAAAGAAGAAGAGCCAGCTTACAGTCTGCCAAAAAAGCTGGTGGTCAGCGGCGTAAATGGTAACGCATCGGAAGAATTAAGAAGACAGATTAAAGCTAAGAACCTGCAGGATACGGTTATTCTGACAGGGTTTATCAGCAACGAGGAGCGCAATTCCCTATATCAGAGTTGTCATACGTTTTTATTCCCAAGCGTGTTTGAGGGGTTCGGAATGCCGCCGGTTGAGGCGATGTTTTTTAAAACGCGTGTGGTTACCACAAAATGCGCTTCCATCCCGGAAGTGACGCAGGGCAAGGCTATTTATGTTGACGACCCCTATAATGTGGAGGAATGGCTTGAGAAGCTTTTGGAAAATGAGGAACCCGGAACGATGAATTTCGACGTATATGCCCCGGAACGGATTGCGCAGAAATATCTGACATTTTTGAAGGAACCTGTGTGGAAGAAGCGGTAAAACTTCCTGGAATGTATGATGATAAAGGCGGTTGCTCATGAAAAAAGTATTATTGATAGACTATTATGGAATGTGTGATAAAAGTGGGAAAGCAGTAGGGCATTCTCCCAAGGTATTACGGGAGTATGCCGGATTATTGCGGGGCGGATTTGAAGTAAGCGCCGCCGTATCCCCTTGTCTGGGGAAAGGCATAGAAGGAACCTTTCAGAAAGTATATTTTTTGAAATATGACATATGTACAGAAAATGGCATGTCTATAGGAAAACGCATCAAAGACAAATTCAAACTTTTTTCCAATATAAGCAGTGTGCTAAAAATCGACGGGTATGATATCTATTGGTTTTATAAGACAGACTTCTTTTTATTTTTCTTTCTTGCGCTGATGAGCCAGAGGACGCTGAAACAAAAAAAGAAAGGCGGGAAAAAATGGATAGCCCAGATTTATCAGGATAGTTTCGGAAGCGGAATGCTGCAGAATTTGTTAAACCGCCTGTTTCAAAGGGGAATGCAGAAGTTTGACGGTATCATTTATTCGCAGAAAAAAATGGCAATCATGCACCCTGATACGCTCTATTTCCCCGATTACTATTACGATTCTGAGAAATATAAAAAATATGAAACATTGGAAAAGAAAGAAAAAGCAGTCTGCTTAGGAACGATGAACCCCTATAAGAAATTGGACGCTCTTGTAGAAGTTTTTAACCAAAACGGATATCCGTTAGAAATCAAGGGATATTTTTATGATAAGGACTTCTATCAGAGTCTGTGCCAAAAAGCGGGTGAAAACATTGTGATAGAAGATAGGATTTTGACAGAGGACGAATATTACACGACCCTGGCTGGGGCAAAATACACGGTACTTCCCTACGATATGGAGCAGTATAAGAGCCGGACGTCGGGCGTGTTGATTGAAAGCCTGTTCTTAAATACGATAGCGGTTGCGCCGGTACAATTGCTAGAGGAAAATCAGTTTGAAGGAATCGGATATGAAAGGATAGAAGAGCTGGCGGATATCGGGATTTTCCAGCAGGAGTTTTCCTGGGACAGTGCGGCTAAGAGGAAGGAATTTGATAAAGGGGAAGTCAGGGATAGGCTGCGGGGGTTTCTGGATTAGGATAATTGTTATGTCAAACGGTCACGATAAGGTGTAAAGTCTATTGAATTATTAAGGCTTTACACCCTTTTAAGATATCTATCATGCCGCGCTGCTATAATTTACAATCGAGATTTCCTGTGTAAATTGTTTCGCCTGTTCTGTGATCTGTTCCAGTCTTTTAATAACATCGCCCGTATAAATAATCTCATTGCATTCCGTACATTTATAACAAGGCACATTCCGCACGATTAACAGGCAGTTTCCTAAATCAGTAACACTTGTTGTATATCCTTTTTCAGCTTTCGCATTACATTTCATGCACATCATAATCAACATCCCTTTCTTATCTTAAAATCAGCTTCCCATATCTCAGGATCAGGAAAGTATGCGGTAATCAAATATATAAAATCTGTATCACAGCTTGCAACTATATGAATATATGCAGATTTTACAGAAAATCCTAAAATTAAGCAACTTGGTAAAAGGTTATTATCTTCATACTGTTTTATTATTTGCCCTGTGTTTATACCATTTACAATATCATCAATGCTTATATTGCGCTCATATAAAAGAATACGCGCATGCTCTGTTATTGCGATGTTTTCAAGCTTATTTAATGCCTTTAACTGTTTTATTGTTATCATTTTATACCAACTTTTCTATTGATATATTGATAACCGCCTGTGCCGCTATGATACTTGGTGGACTTTTTACCCCACCCAATTCGACAAATTGTAGCAACCTACTCTTCAGCCATTAACTCACGATACAACCGCCTCGACTCTACTACGTCTGTTGTTTTTCTATTTACTCTAATTATTTGCACATTCAGATCATGCATCATTTTTTCCGCCATAGGTTTCGTATCGCTTCTTC
>JAMPHJ010000026.1 GCA_023663465.1 Muribaculaceae bacterium
AGGGAAAGATATGGTCTATATGCTTTCCGCAAGTTATATCCTGTATTATTATCAGGATATTCTGGGGGTGAGCGCGATTGCAATGGGGGTTATCCTGATGGCGGCGCGGGTGTTTGACGCGTTTAACGACCCGGTTATGGGGGTTCTGGTGGCGAAGACGAGGACGAAGTGGGGACGGTTCCGCCCCTGGCTGTTAATCGGTACGATATTAAATTCCATCGTATTGTATTTCATGTTTGCGGCGCCGCCGGCATTCGACGGAAGTGGTCTGGTGGCTTATGCGGCGATTACTTATATCTTATGGGGCGTCACCTATACGATGATGGATATCCCCTATTGGTCGATGATTCCGGCGTTTACCGAGGGCGGAAAAGAGCGGGAAGGGCTGACCACGCTGGCGCGTTCCTGCGCGGGAGTAGGTTCTGCGCTGATTACGATTATCACGATGAAATGCGTGTATCTGCTGGGACAGGGTGACGAGCGGCTTGGTTTTAAGTGGTTTGCGCTGATTATCGCCGTATTGTTTACGCTGTTTATCCTTTGTACCTGCCTGAATATCAAGGAAAAATCGACGGTGGACGTGGATTCCCCTTCGGTTTCGCAGATGTTTAAGGCGCTGTTGCAGAACGATCAGGCGATGGCGGTCGTGATTACGATTGTTCTGATTAACTGCTCCATTTATATTACTTCCAACTTGGTAATTTATTTCTTTAAATATGATTTTGGCGGAGAATTCTGGTATGACGATTATACGCTGTTTAATACGTTTGGCGGGGCAGTACAGATTCTCTCAATGATGCTCTTTTTCCCGGTGTTGCGGAAATTTTTCAGCGCCATCAAAGTATTTTATATCAGTTTTGGCATGGCGGTTATCGGATACGCGGCATTGCTGGTTCTGGCATTTACGAATATGTCCAATGTCTATCTGCTTTTCGTTCCAGGCTTTTTCATCTTTGCCGCAAACGGAATGCTGACAGTGCTTGTGACGGTGTTCCTTGCGAATACGGTAGATTATGGGGAGCTGAAAAACAATCGAAGGGATGAGAGCGTGATTTTTTCCATGCAGACCTTCGTGGTAAAGCTGGCTTCCGGCGTAGCGGCGTTGGTTGCGTCTATCTGTCTGACGGTCTTTAACTTGAGCGATGATACATCAGAGCTTGCCACAGTGGCGCAGTCATCCGTAGTGGGTCTGCGTATGACGATGACCGTAATTCCGATTATCGGACTTTTAATTGCCGTATTTTTATTCCATAAGAAATTCATCCTGACCGAATCCAAAGTGGAAGAAATTGCAGCCCAGATTAAAGAAAGACGCACACAAGGCTGATAAGGAGAGGCTTATGATACAGAAAAATAACGATTGTTATGTATTGGAAACAAAGAATACGACCTATAGCTTCCGGGTAACGCAGACCGGGCATCTGGAGCATCTTTACTATGGCAGGAAGATTACCCTGCGAGCGGAAGAAGATGCGGAAGCCTTGGTAGAAAAGCATACCTTTTTACCGGGAAATACGAATGTCTACCGGGGGATGAATGTGGACGCGGCAAAGGAAGACAATCTGCAGGAAGAAAGCAGCGGCAGCCGGGAAGATGGCAGCGGACAGGAAAGCGGCAACGAGGAAGATGACAGTGGGCAGAAGGGCAGCGGCAGCCGGGAAGACAACCCGCAATGTGGCCCCGGCTTTTCCTTAGAAGACATCCGGCTGGAAATGTCGGCTTACGGCAAGGGCGATATCAGAGAGCCGTTTCTGGAAATCATTCATGCGGACGGCAGTTACACTTCCGACTTCCTTTTCGAGAAAGCGGAGATCAGCAAGGGAAAAGAAGCCTATGAGACGCTGCCTGGCTCTTATGATGAGAGCGGGGAAGTGGAGCATCTTTGCGTGACGTTAAAAGACAGGCAGTACGGTATTTTACTGGAGCTGCATTATTATGTCTATGCGGACTGCGACGTAATTACCCGCAGCGCGAAAGTGCGCAATGAAAGCGGGGAGTGTGTCAGGCTGACGAGGCTGATGAGTATGCAGTTGGACTTTGACATACCGGGATTTGTTTTTACCACGTTCACGGGAGCCTGGGCGAGGGAAATGAAGCGGACGGATACCCGGCTGGTGTCGGGCAGACATGTCAATGCCTCTTATACGGGGACGTCCTCGAACCGCGCCAATCCATTTGTCATGTTAAGCAGACCGGAAACTTCCGAGGATTACGGGGATTGCTATGGATTCAATCTGATTTACAGCGGCAACCATTACGAAGTGGCGGAAGTCAGCAGTTATGGCAAGACGAGAATCGTCGCAGGTATCAATCCGCAGTCGTTTGCTTTTCTCTTAGATGCCGGCGAGTGTTTTGAAGCGCCGGAAGCCGTGCTTAGCTATTCCCATGAGGGATATAACGGCATGAGCCAGCATATGCACCATTTTGTACGGGAGCATATCGTGAGGGGAGAGTGGAAGCATAAAATCCGTCCCGTGCTGTTAAATAGCTGGGAAGCGGCTTATTTTCATATCAATGAGCAGAAACTTCTAAAGCTTGCCAAGGCGGGAAAAGAAGTGGGGATTGAGCTTTTCGTCATGGATGATGGCTGGTTTGGCACGAGGGACGACGACACGCAGTCGCTGGGCGACTGGGAAGCGGATAAAAGAAAGCTCCCCGGCGGCGTAGAAGGGCTAGCGGGCAAAATCAAGGCGCTGGGGCTGGATTTCGGTATCTGGGTGGAGCCGGAAATGGTCAATGTCAAAAGCCGTCTTTATGAGGCGCACCCCGACTGGGCGCTGCAGATTCCGGGGAAACCCCATTCGGAAGGCAGAAACCAGAGGATTCTGGACTTGACGAGAAAAGAAGTGCAGGATTATATTATAGAAGAGATGAGCCGCGTGTTCTCGTCGGCGGATATTTCCTATGTGAAGTGGGATATGAACCGTACTTTTACCGACTATTATTCCGCAGCCCTGCCAGCAGAGCGGCAGGGGGAAGTGGCGCACCGCTATGTGATGGGTCTGTATCGCTGTATGAAAGAGCTGACGGAGCGTTTCCCGAAGATTCTTTTTGAAGGCTGCTCGGCGGGCGGGAACCGTTTCGATTTGGGCATCTTATGCTATTTCCCGCAGATTTGGGCAAGCGATGATACAGACGCGCTTTGCAGGTGCGAGATTCAGACTGGCTATAGTTACGGTTATCCGATGTCGGTAGTCAGCGCCCATGTTTCCGCCTGTCCCAATCATCAGACGCTTAGGACGACACCGTTGGAAACCCGTTTCCAGACAGCGTGCTTTGGGGTGTGCGGTTATGAGTGCAATTTCTGTGATATGGGAAAAGAAGAGCTAGAGGCGGTTAAGGCGCAGATTGCCTTATACAAAGAATGGCGGGACGTCTTACAGACAGGCTCTTTTTACCGGGGACGGACTTTTTCAGGCAGCGCCTATGGCGCAGGAAGTATCTTAGGGCAGACAGACGGCAATGTGACAGAATGGACCTGCGTCTCTGAGGATCAGCGGAAGGCAGTGGGTTTTCTGATGCAGAAACTGGCAGCGCCCAATACGCAGTTTGAATATTACCAGGCAAAAGGGCTTGCGCCGGACTTAAAATATCATTTTTACAATCGCGCCCTGAAATATAACGTCAAGGAATTTGGGGATTTGGTAAACACGGTTTCGCCGGTGCACATTAAGCAGGATTCTTTCATGCACAATATGGTGGCGAAGTTTGTCAAAATGGACGGCGAGACGGAAGACTGCCGCGCTTATGGCGATACGCTGATGTATGGCACAGTCAGACTGCGGCAGGCGTTTGGCGGCACCGGATATAATTCCGAAGTCAGGCATTTCCCGGACTTTGCGTCCAGAGTCTATTTTATGGAGGCGGAGGAGCAGGATAGGAATGAATATAGTTGAGAAAAGTTAAGAAGCATAACAAGAAATTTAAAAATTCAAAAGCTGATGAGGTGTAAATGAAGCAGGAAAGATTAAATCTATATCTGATCGATATGAAATACATACGAAATCTGCACAGGGCAGACGATAAAGTATCTTCGGTGTCGCCGCAGAGTTAGCTTATGCCGAGCTAATCAGCTATAACAGGAAGAATCTTGAAAGGGAACTTCAGAGCGAGAGTCGGCAGCATAATAAACAACAGAGCAGGACGAAACGGAGGGAGGAAACAAAAATAATAAAAGCTATATATTTTGACTTGTTTTTTACTTTAATTATTCCTACTTATGACATAGAAAATAATGAGTTTGAGATTGTAAACTTATCCATGCATGAATGGGAAAAATATGCAGAGGCTGATTTTTTATATCGAGAAAGAGCGTTAGGCTTAGTTAAGTCGGAGGTAGAAATTATAGAGAAAATTGCAGCCAATATTCCATTTAATATTAGTGATATTCAAAAAGAAAAGTTACTAATTGCCCGTGAAAACCGAATGAAAACGGCATTACAAAGTGTTTCAGATAGTATAATAAATGTCCTAAAAGAATTGAAATCAAAAAATATAAAGATTGGGTTAATAAGTAATGCAGATATGATTGACTGTAAGTATTGGAAACAATCTAGTTTAGCTCCTTTTTTTGATGATACGATATTTTCTTGCGATGTAGGTTTATTAAAGCCTAATGAACATATTTATGAGCTTGCAATGCAACATTTAGGTGTTTTGCCAAATGAGAGTTTATTTGTCGGTGATGGTGGTTCAGAAGAATTATATGGTGCAAAGGCGGTTGGTATGAAAACAATGTTTACAGAGGCACTTGAAACGAAAAGTAGCGAACAAAGAAATAGTATTATGAAAAATGCTGATTATCATATCAAAGATTTTGCAGAAATATTGAATTATATTTAAAAAACCATTAATGCAGTAATAACATAAACCTATCCTTAATAATTCAACTTATCGAATTGCTTGCACAATCAACATAACATTACTCAATCCTAAATTTCTCTGCCTCTGCATCGGTGAGTGGTCTGCCCAATTTTTTTGAAAGTTCAATCATTTTACGCCACTCATACCTTTTACCATCAGACGGTTCCGTTAATCTGCTGTCTTTTGCATAATAAGCAATGTCATGTGTATAATTTGTCGTTTTTTCAGCTATTGCCAACATTCTGCCACCTACTTTCTCATATATTTGTCTGACAATATCTGTGCAGCATTTTCATCAATGTACATTCTTCTGTCACGAAATACCCCTGCATTCAGCTTTTAGGGATAAGAATTTCATATCTCTGCCCGAAGAGAAGCCATATAGTCAGTGTCTTCACTAAATGACATTGGACTCTAGAATCTCTGCTCTTATGACAATTCTTATCGAAAAGGAACACCTTGCTTTCTATAAGTAAATACTTCGCTTCTGTAACATTTTTCCCACATGCAGCACGATAATCTATAAATCCGTCTCACATTATATAAATATGCTTTCAATGATACCATTTTCCATGTCATTAATATTATAGATATCTTCTAATACATCGAAAGTTTCCTTTAAATTTCTTTTTGCTGACTTCCAACCTGCACCATCAGTAAACCACACAAAATATACATTCGGAATCTTCTCAGCCTCTAATGCAATTGTTTTAAAACTTCTTGCCGTTTCATTCAGTTTAGACCCGCCAGAACTATAACAATTACATTCACATACATACACATTCTCTGAACCCTCCGGTTTAATAACAAAATCAAATCGCTTGGTACTTGTTCCCTCTGCAGATATATTAGACAAATCATATCCCCATTTAGCTTCGATCTCAGTCAAATACATTTCTTTAAAATATGTTTGTTCTCTAACAAAACCAGCCTTTACAATATAGCTTTCCACCAAATCTTCCATTTGGTGTCCACCTCTGTTTTTTCGACCGTTTGATGATAGACCTATATTAATACCCAAACCTGCTAAATCATACAAATTTGACACTACATGATTCGCCAGTAATTCAAACAAGCCTGTCTTATTCATGAAATCACAGTAATCATCTATGCTATAATTCATTGTTTGAAAATTATAATTTTTTCTGCCCTTCTCATCGGTTACCGCAACCACAGATTCTCTCAACGCTAATAGTATAGGAATACATTTTAGCACTTCTGGATAATCATGCACTAAATCTTTAAACTCTTCTCGTATATTTGTGCTTCCAATCAAAGTCTGTAACAAGGCCAACTCTCGTTTAAATACTTGCGCATTAGAATATACCCCCTCAAAATCAACATAATATGTATATGAATTAATGTTATCTGTAAATGTCATTAGCCAACTTTCAAAATTTCTTTTTGCCATTTATTCTTTCTCCATTCTTCTTTTGCTTATTTCTATATATGTCTCATCCATTTCAATTCCAATAAACTTTCTTCCATGCCTAATCGCCTCCACACCAGTTGTACCGGAACCACAAAAAGGATCTAATACAATTTGACCTGCTTCTGTAGATGCAAGAATAATTCTTTCAAGCAGATACTCTGGTTTCTGTGTCGGATGCTTACCTTCCTTTTTCTCAGAAGGCTTTGCCAATGCACCAGTCCATACATCCTTCATCTGCTTGCCTCCATTTTCTTCTTTCATTTTCTGATAATCAAAAAAATGTCGAGACTTCTTATCCTTCTTCTTTGCCCATAAAATGGTTTCCGTAGAATGTGTGAAGCATCGACACGCTAAGTTTGGTGGAGGATTTGTTTTTTGCCATGTTATGTTGTTAATTATCTTGAAGCCTTCCTGCTCCAATGCCATACCAATTGAATATATATTATGTAATGTTCCTGATATCCAAATTGTGCCGTTCGGCTTTAGTACTTTCTTACATAACATAATCCACTTTCTGTTAAACTTGTGTTTTTCTTCAACACTGGTTCCGCTTTCCGAAATTTTATCCCATGAACCTTTATTAACCGAAACCATTTTTCCGCCCTGACAAGTAACACCATCATTACTTAAAAAGTAAGGTGGATCTGCAAATATCATGTCTACAGATTCCGGTTCAATTTTTGTTAGAATTTTGAATGAATCACCTAAAACTAACTGCGATTCCTCTGTCTCAAAATATAATGGCACTTTCTTTTTAAATAAGTTTTCCATTATCCCAGGCCTCTAATAATTACATATAATCACTTCTTCGCCAACTCTGTTGGATGCATCTGAATTAATCATACGCTTGACACTTACAATACCTATCTTGTAACCTTTGTTACCATACAACTCATTTATCAAGTCTGTATTATGATTCGTGAGCATGCAATAACACCCCCTGGCAGTTAATTCATCAAATAACTTTGCCAATCTCTTGTGGCTCTCTATATCAAATCCCTCTTTTGTATAGGATTCAAAAGAAGTCGGATTCAACGGTGCATACGGACTGTCTATAAATACAAAATCCCCTTTTTTTGCATCCTTGCAGGCAACCTCAAAATCCCCCTCAATAATAGTTACATCTTTAAGGTATTCTGATGTTTCCATTATGGCCTTTTTGTCTACAGATGCTCTTCTGCTATTGTTGTATGGAACATTAAAAAGTCCCTTGCCATTTACGCGATACAAGCCGTTAAAACAATGCTTATTGATAAACACAAACAGTGCGGCCAGCTCTACGTCAAATTCTGCTTTCATAAGCTTATCGTTGTAGAGTTCCCTTAGAGAATAGTAGTATTCCTTACCATCTTCCCACATTTCCCCGTCCAACTTATTTACGGCTTTTAAAAATGTTTCCGGAGCATTTTGAATCTGCTTATATGTATTAATCAAGGCTTTGTTGATGTCGTTTATCAGAGCATTTGTAGGTAACAACTCAAATGTTACTGCGCCGCCGCCTACAAACGGCTCAAAATAATTATTATATTGTTCTGGCATACGCTCTTTTATCTGTGGCAGTAACTGACGCTTTCCTCCAGCCCATTTCACAAATGGAGCGATACTCGAATTACTCATTTTGATTCCTCTTTTCTGCATCCCTAAAAGGACAATCTTTTACATATTTATTATACTTACAAATATGCCAAATAACAACCAAAACTTTCACTCTTTGTGAATTAAATTATTTCTGGAATACAAAAATATACTCATGTGCCAGCAGTAGAAAATTATTGTTCTGTTTATCCCAATATTTTGTTGATCGGCAGTTATGCTGTTCCTTAATTATAATTTCCTTATTTGTAAATCCTGTCTGCAAAAAGCACTCCATCATACGAAAACCTAATGGGATTACTTTTACATATTTTCTTACATCCTCAATCATTACAGCACACATTTTCCCCTTCTTTAGAACCCGAAAAGATTCTTCTGCCACCTTCTTCATTTCAGTCAAAAATTCATCCACAGCAAGTAACGAAATATCCCCTTCAATATCTCTACTATACTTAATGATGTTGGCATATGGCGGATGCGTACAGATAAAGTCAATGCGGCTATCTTTGATAAAATGTAAATCGGCAGCATTTCCATTTCGAGTAAAAATCTTTGAATTTGTTTCGCCTTGGAATTGTAAATTTGTTTCAGAGATTGAAACTGACTGCGGATTGATGTCAACACCTATCGCATTACGATTGAGTAGCTTTGCCTCTACTAAGGTTGTTCCACTACCCATAAATTGATCTAAGACCCAGTCACCTGGATTTGAATAGCGAAGTATCAGATTTCTTGGTACATATGGCGACCAATTTCCTCGATACTTTCCTGAATGAGTTGCCCAACTTCCTCTGTCCGGAAACGACCAGACTGTCGTTGGTTCAAGCCTAAAATTATTTGGTTGCAAACTTATAAGTCATACCTCCTTCTTCTTGATTTAATCATTGTAACTCATATGTTATTAAAAATCCACTTTTATTTTCTTTCACTATAAGGGAATTTATGCCAAATACATCTTATGCGATAATATTCACAGATAGTGAAAGAGGTATTCATATGTATTTCCAAAATGACACTGACCTATATCGTGTTATAGGTACAAATATAAAGCATTACAGAGAACAAGCAAAATTAACACAAATACAGCTTGCAGAACAGGCAAAAATAAGCATCAGCTATCTTTCTAAAATTGAAGCAGCAGGATGCGATAAGAGTCTTTCTATATCTGTACTCAATCAGATTTCAAATGTACTTGGTATTGAAATTATTGAATTTTTTAAGGATGTATCTGGTTATGACACAAATAATTAATTACTCTCTACCTTTAGGTGACCGTATTTCTATGCGTGAAAATTTAATTCAAACTTTTCTACATGAAAATCCTGGTACTGGTACAGGAAATTACGCATCCCGCTATCATTATAATGTTGAGCAATTTGGTGATTATGGAATTTTTCTCAAACGTCCAACCCAATTAAATAAGGGATTTGATTTTACAGTAAACATTGATGGTCTACACTTTAAAAAGAATCGTCGATACTCTAATCCCAGCCATCAAGATATCATAGACGCATTAGATGACTGTAAAAGCAATTTTCCTCATATATATCCCTCTATAGCACAACAAATACAGCTTATATATGATTGCAAACCTGCCAATCTTACCTCTTCAGGAGCAACTTTCTGTGATTATGCTGGTACAGAACATCCTATAGAAATTATTCTATTAGCGATAAAATGGTTGTTTATGGAACAAGATTGTGCATACTGGAATTATTCTGGACGAGCCATGTTTTATCAAGAGTTACGTCGTTGTGGTTTAGTTCATGTCAATTTATAAATTAGCTGCGCTGAGACTACCGTAATTGAAGCTAAATAAGAGATATTAGATGGCGGGATAAAAACTGTTATGAATGAGAAAATTCTGATTGTAGATGATGAAAAAGAGATAGCGGATTTGCTGGAAGTGTATCTTAAAAATGACGGTTATACGGTTTATAAATGCTATAACGGCAAAGATGCGCTGGATTGCATCGAAACGATGAAAATCGATTTAGCGATTCTGGATATTATGCTTCCAGATATGGACGGCTATCATATCTGCCAGAAAATCAGGGAACAGTATTTTTATCCCGTCATCATGTTGACTGCCAAAGTCAATGATGCAGAAAAGATTATGGGGCTTACGATGGGCGCGGATGATTATATAACCAAGCCGTTCAATCCATTAGAGGTAGCAGCCAGGGTCAAAACGCAGCTTCGCCGTTATATCCGCTATAACCATGCCGGCGGGGCAAAGGAAAACGACGGCGAGACGCAGGAATACGATATCAGGGGACTAATCGTGAATAAGGAGCATCATAAATGTACGTTATATGGAAAAGAGGTATCCTTAACGCCGATAGAGTTTTCCATTCTCTGGTATTTATGCGAGCATAGGGGAAAAGTGATTTCTTCCGAAGAATTGTTTGAAAATGTCTGGGGCGAGAAATTTCTTGACAATAATAATACGGTTATGGCGCATATCGGGCGGCTGCGGGAAAAGCTTGCGGAACCTGCGAAACACCCGAAATTTATAAAAACCGTATGGGGAGTGGGATATACGATTGAATAAGAAAAAGCTAAAAATCGGGGAAGAATATAAACTGCTCCAGAGGAAATTATTTTTGTGGACAGTTTTTATGATGACGGTGTCAGTAGTATTTATTTTCCTGCTGCATAAACTTGTGCAGGGACATTTTGCGAATGCCATCGTGGGATTTTTAACACGCTTTGTCCATCTGGATTATGATACTGCCATGCAAGTGTATCATGTTGTTATCAGGCGCAGGCTGGAATTTTTTATTATGATTGCCATCCTGGTTGTATTTCTGATTATTTTAAGAATCTATTTGAGGGGTTTTACCAGATATTTTAATGAAATCAATCAGGGAATCAATGCTTTGATAGAAGAAGATACGGAAGATGTGGCATTGTCCCCGGAACTTAGCGCGACGGAAAAGAAAATCAATTCCATTAAACGGACGCTTATCCAGCGGAAACTGGCGATGGAAATTGCGGAAAAAAAGAAAAACGATTTAGTTGTTTATCTTGCCCATGATTTGAAGACGCCCCTGACTTCCGTCATCGGCTATCTGACGTTATTGCGGGATGAAGGGCAGATTTCCGAGGAACTGAGGGAAAAGTATCTTTCTATTTCTCTAGAAAAGGCGGAACGTTTAGAAGAGTTAATCAATGAATTTTTTGAGATTACGAGGTTGGGTTTATCAGAGATTGCGCTGGAATATAGCACGGTGAACCTGACGCGGTTGTTTGAACAGTTGGTGTATGAGTTTCAGCCGATGTTTGCCGAAAAGGATTTGAAATGCAATCTTACTATCGCGCCAGACGTGAGGCTGAAATGTGATGTCGATAAGATGCAGCGTGTCTTCGATAATCTGTTACGGAATGCCGTTAATTATAGTTTTGAGCATGGGACGATTGAGATTAGAATCCGCGAGGAAGAAGAAATAATGCGGATTCTGTTTTCCAATCATGGGAATACGATTCCGGCGGAAAAACTGGAACGTATTTTTGAGCAGTTTTACCGTCTGGATACGGCGAGGGGCACGCAAAGCGGCGGCGCCGGATTAGGGCTGGCGATTGCTAAGAAAATTGTGGAACTTCATGGGGGGTCTATTACGGCAAGAAGCGAGGCGGAAATCATTGAATTTGAAGTAATGCTTCCGCTTTCGTAGGAAAATCGTAAGAATTTCGTGATAAAAATATGGGAAAACCGTTACGGGAAACGGAAAAACAGCGCTTTTGCTTTTGGTACAATACCAATCAAGGCAAGGGCGCTGTTTTTGATTGCGCCGAAACGTCTCTAAAAAATTGCAGAGGAGAAGTGTGATGGCAAGAAAAAGAATAACGCAGAGATTTCCGTGGTTATTACCGTTTCGCAGATGGCAGAGAAAGAAGATGTTCTATCTTTTCATGCGTCTGGATAAAAACCGTTATGCAAAAGAAAAAGCTGCATATCCGCTGCCCTATAAGCTGTTTAGCGCAGCCTCTTTGATGAGAAATCCAGACAGTGGTTTTGCTATGCAATATCAGGAAAATAAAGTTTATAATCTGCATCTTGCAGCCGAAACAATTAATCATATTATTCTGAAACCGGGGGAAACGTTTTCTTTCTGGCAGCTCGTAAGATATGCGGATGACAGCCATCCATATAAAGACGGACTGACTTTTGTGGATGGGAAAATTACCGGCGCTTATGGCGGCGGACTATGCCAGTTAAGTAATCTGCTGTTCTGGCTGTTTCTGCATATTCCGGTGGAAATTGTGGAACGGCATGGGCACGAGGAAGAGTCCTTTCCCCCTGCTGACAAGGCGCTGCCTTATGGCGTGGACGCCACGGTTTATGAAGGCTGGAAAGATTTAAAAGTGAAAAATACGACGACGCATCTTTTTCAAATCGTTATTACGTTTGACGAGGATTATATGTATGGAAGTATCCGCTCAGACGAGGAGGCGGCGTATCGGTATGAAATTTACAACCGGGAGGTTTCCTATTACCGGAAGCAAGGAAAGCTTTACCGGGAGGTTTCCGTGGATGGCATCAAAGAGGATAAGGCGGGATACCGGGAAGAGATTCCTTTCTATAGAACGGTTTGTGAAATCGGGTATCCGCTGCCGGAGGATATTGATGTGGAAGAAAGGCAGGGGTAGTTAGCAGGAATCAGAAAGGAGCATGGTTATAAAAATGAAAACTTTACGCGCAAAGAAGAAAATCGCCGTGATTTTTGGCGGAAATTCAACGGAATATGAGGTATCGCTGCAATCGGCGTTTGCTGTGCTGGACAATCTGGACGCTGGGAAATATGACGTCATTCCAATTGGGATTACCCGAAACGGCGCATGGTATCACTACACTGGAACGTATCATCGTATTCCGGATAATACCTGGGTGCAGGATGGTGCAAATCTGCGTCCGCTTGGCATTTCCCCGGACTGTACCCGGAAAGCCTTGATTGCGCTGTCGGAGCATGAGTATACGTTTATCCAGATTGATGCGGCATTTCCTGTATTGCATGGTAAAAACGGGGAAGACGGCAGTGTGCAGGGATTATTTGAGCTGGCGGGAATCCCCGTGGTGGGCTGTAATACGCTTGCTTCGGCGCTCTGTATGGATAAAGAAAGGGCGCATAAGCTGGTCGGGGCGTCCGGGATATCCGTGCCGTCATCTGTGACGCTCCATTCTTATGATAGAAAAAGGTCGCAAGATGAAGTGTATGCTGGATTATCTTATCCATTATTTGTGAAACCCGTCCGTTCCGGTTCTTCTTTTGGAATTACAAAAGTGATGGAAAAAGAAAAGCTATCGGAAGCAATAGAGAGGGCGTTCCAATATGATGATGCAGTGATTGTGGAAGAGGCTGTGGAAGGCTTTGAAGTAGGCTGTGCGATTCTTGGAAAGGAAACACTGATAATTGGAAGGGTGGATGAAATTGAACTGAGCGGAGGGTTTTTTGATTATACGGAAAAATACACGCTCCAATCTTCCCGGATTCATATGCCAGCAAGGATTGATGCCCAGACAGAGAAGCGGATACAGGATACTGCCGCCGCCATTTACAGGATTCTTGGCTGTTCGGGATTTGCCAGAGTGGATATGTTTCTGACGCCTTCGGGGGAACTTGTTTTTAACGAAGTAAATACCATTCCGGGTTGTACCCTGCATAGCAGATACCCCAATATGATGAAAGGAATTGGTCTGTCTTTCCCGGATATGTTGGACAGACTGATAGAGGTATCCATCGGAGATGATGAATCAGAATAAGAATTATGCAGGAATTGACTGTTTCAGACTTGTTGCGGCGTTTCTGGTTGTTGCCATCCATACGGCTCCCTTGTCCTCTTACAGTGAAATCGGGGATTTCATTCTAACACGCGTTTTAGGACGCGTGGCGGTTCCTTTTTTCCTAATGACGTCCGGCTTTTTTCTGATTTCAGAATATGCGCGGAATGCGGAGCCGCTATGGATATTTATGAGAAAAACGTCGCAACTCTATGGAATATCCATTCTGCTCTATCTGCCGGTTAATTTCTACAACGGTTATTTCAAAATGGACAATCTGGCGATAAAATTTTTGAAAGACCTGTTTTTTGACGGTACACTGTATCATTTGTGGTATTTCCCGGCGTCTATGGCAGGTGCGGCGATTACATGGTATCTTGTCAGGAAGTCCGGCTATGCAAAAGCGCTGGCAATTAGTATCGTTCTTTATGGAATCGGCTTGTTTGGCGATAGTTATTATGGCATTGCAGGGAAGATAGGCTGGCTGTCCGGTTTTTATGAGCTGGTTTTCCGGGTTTCGGATTATACGAGGAACGGTATCTTCTATGCGCCGCTGTTTATGACGCTTGGCGGTATTCTGGCGGACGGGAGGCAGGATATACCGATAAAAAGGGATATCTTCGGCTTTGGGCTTACGTTTGCCGGAATGCTTCTGGAAGCCTTGATCCTTCGGCATAATAGGCTGCAGCGTCATGACAGTATGTATATTTTACTGCCATTTTGCATGTTTTTCCTCTTCCGGATTCTTTTACGTTGGAAAGGAAAGCGTATTGTCCAGATTAGAACGCTGGCTTTGTTTCTCTATATTCTTCATCCGATGATAATTATAGGAGTGCGACTTTTTTCTAAACTAACTGGAACGCAGCGCCTGTTCGTAGAAAATAGTCTGATACATTATCTGACAGTGTGCTTTTTATCGACGCTTGTTTCTGCCTGTTGTGTTATGCTTCCGGGCGGAAAAAGAAGATTGCAAAAGCAGGTCGGTCAACATGATACGGACAGGGCGTGGATTGAAATCAATCTGCGGAATCTGGAACATAATGTGAAAACGATAAAAGAAAAGATGCAGCCCCAAAGCGAGCTGATGGCGGTGATTAAGGCCAGAGCTTATGGGCATGGGGAATATGAGATTTCTACCTGCCTGAATAAAATGGGTGTAAAGGCGTTTGCCGTGGCGACGATTGACGAGGGTATCCGGTTAAGAAAATACGGTATCAAAGGGGAAATCCTTGTGCTCGGATATACCGCGCCGAAAAGGGCGTGGGAAGTGAAAAAATATCATCTGATACAGACGATACTGGATTATGACTATGCAAAGTCCCTCAATAAACAGGGCGTCAGGCTCAGAATTCATATCAAAGTCGATACGGGGATGCATCGGTTAGGAATCCCGCACGATAGATGGGCAGAAGCGGAAAAAATTTTCCAGATGAAATATCTGAATGTGTGCGGAATTTATACGCATTTATGCTGCGCAGATAGTCTGCTGGCGGAAGATGTGGCTTATACGAAGGAGCAGATTGGGAAATTTTATGCGTTGCTTCATGCATTGGGAAAAAGCGGAATCGCCATACCCAAGATACACATGCAAAGCAGTTACGGCCTGTGGAATTACCCAGAGCTGCAATGCGATTATGTCAGAGCCGGCATATCACTCTACGGGGTTTCTAGCGTGTTAGGGAGGAAAACGAGACAAAACCCGGATTTGCTGCCGGTACTCGCCTTGAAAGCAAGAGTGATTCTGATTCGTTTCGTGCCAAAAGGCGAAAGCATCGGTTATGGAAGATGCCATATAACGGATAGGGACAGCAAAATTGCCATCCTGCCAATTGGATACGCAGACGGGATTCCCAGAAACCTATCCTGTAAGAAAAGCAGAGTCCTGATTCGGGGAAAAGAAGTTCCAATCATAGGAATGGTCTGCATGGATCAGCTTGCCGTCGATATCACCCAGATTGCCCAGGCGGCGGTTGGCGATATAGCGACATTCATAAGCCCCGAAAGGGACTCCGGTTTGTCTGCGCCCGCAGTCGCCGGATATGCAGACAGTATCAGTAACGAATTACTGTGTAGATTGGGACAAAGATTGCCGGTTATTCTACAACCTTCTGAAAATGCGGATAATCCTTACCCGGTTATTCCACAACCTTCTGGAAATGCTGATAATCCTTGCACGAGTTCCAGTTTCCGCCCCATGTAAAGCCATGCTCTGTAAAGAGTTTGTAGCATAAATCAGTTTCATCGATTTTATAGGGAAAATCTTTGGAGCGGTCTGCATAGATTTCGCTCCCGGCGGGAGAAATATAGTCCTCGCCGTTTCCGTCCCTGTTAAAAACGATATACGGATTATAAAAAGGGTTAATATCGATAGCACAGCCGAGCGCATGTTTCGACAGGCTGGCTGTGCCGTCCACGACCCTGTAATTAAAGCAGGAAGTGTTATTGTCCGTCATGGAAGCGGTATCATCCCCCTGATATTCGTCGATCAGCCTTATTTTTTCAATCTGATACTCATTTACATACAATTCATAAAAAATATCTACCAGATCTTCAACAATTCCCCGGTTGCAGATAAGCTCCCCGGTCTGCACTTCCCCATTGAAATCATAATAAAGCACGGAAAGATAACGCAGTTCCTCGTAAGAGACGGCGGGCGTTTCATTATCCGCCAGCATATTGAAAACAGGAACCGCCGAAGAAGCAGCTTCCGATGCAGATACAGGGTAGGAAATGCCGGTGATTCTTTGCTTGACTTCATCGGTCAATGGCTCGTAATAAAAGCCTTCCTGATAAATGACGCGGTCCGCGGGGGTAGCGGCGTCGGTATGCGTGTCGCTGATTGTATCATTTTGATTCATTTCTGGATTCATTTCCTCGTCAGATTTTTCGCTTGATTCATCTATATGCGTCGCGCTATTCCCATATGCCAGTTCCGGGTTGTCTGCCGCATAATCCGACAGGGTTTCCGAGTCGGTCAGAAGATGCACGAAGAAAGCGCAGACAATAATGAGTGCAAACAGAAAAAAGATGGATTTCAGCAATTGGTTTTGTAAATTTTTTTTCATAAAAGGTCTCCATGTCAGAGTCGTTTATAATAGCAATTATAATATTAAAGTCAGTTATAATACCAAAGTCACTTATAATATCAGAACAATTTGCCAGGCAAAATAGCTTGCCCGTCGTGGCAGCGCCTGAGATTAGTGTACCACAAAATGGGGGAAGGGGATACATTTTCTGAGGGAATTAGGCGGAGGAAATCAATTTTCAATTAATATTTCTATCTGTCCTGCCCATTCCAAATGAAAGAGTTGCCTGAAAGTCGATTTCCGTGATGAGAATGGTTTTTGTTGTAATTGGATGCCGGATAGGATAAAATAAGGAAAATGGGAAGAAGTGTATGGTATTTGGAGGTGAAAGAGATGTTGCCAGATGATATAAGGGAAGCGCTGGTGCAAGGCTTGACAGATATTTTTCAAAATAATGTATCTATGATTGTTTTATATGGGTCAGTGGCGAGAAATGAAATAACGAATGAGAGTGATATTGATGTTGCGGTTATTGTAAAAAAACAGATAAATCATGAGACAAGACAACTTTTTTTAAGATGGATTGCAGATTTGGATATGCAGTATGACAGGGTATTTTCTGTTGTAGATATACAGGAGGATAATTTGGAAAAATGGGAACATGTACTTCCGTTTTATCAAAATATCCGTAAGGAGGGAATCGTTTTATGGAAGGCAGCTTAGAAGAATTAGCCGGATATCGTTTGGCAAGAGCTCAGGAAATGTTGTCAGCGTCAGAAAGTAATTTGGAAATAGGGCAATATAAGACTTCACGCTCCTATTATGCAG
Organism: Muribaculaceae bacterium; assembly: GCA_023663465.1. Classification (GTDB taxonomy): domain Bacteria; phylum Bacillota; class Clostridia; order Lachnospirales; family Lachnospiraceae; genus UBA3282. The sequence continues at coordinate 17,525 of JAMPHJ010000026.1, forward strand.
TTTTTCATGCGATGCGTTCAGCAAATGCCTTAAAAAATTTTGATTCGTCTAAACACTCCGGGGTAATAGCTTTTTTTACGAAAGAATATTTAAAAACAGAAATTTTGGATAAAGATTTGGCTATTATCATCAAAAGTAGTTCGTTTTGTAGGGAAAAATCGGATTACGATGATTTTTATGTTGCTGGGCGGGAGGAAGCAGAAGAGCAGCTTAAAAATGCAAAACACTTCGTACAGAAGATTGAAAACTATGTGAATGCGATAAATAAGTGACAATTAGTGTATGTTCGGCAGGATTGATTAAACCGGTAGACGAATCGACAGCTCCGCGATATATGAAATATATTCCACATTGGGCATAGTATTTAAGTTACCGTAAGTTTCACAATGGTCGGTAAAATAGTATCAACAGATATACGCTTCTTATTAGAATATTTTCATTACAAAGCGTTCATAATCTATGTTATAACAATTCAATATCAAGGACGAAATTTTAACACATTTCCCTAATCTTTTATGCGGTTGCGACCTTTTTCTATGTCACAATATTTTACAGAATCCTGTCATCAATCGTTAACCCCGCTTCCTTTATAGCGTCTTCAAAAGGAATAATTTCATGATCTGAATCATTTAAATATCTTTCCGCTAAACTTTCACAAAATATTTCATCTTCTATTTCATCATCTATTTGTATTCCTTTTAATAAATATAAAATTTTCGTCATTTTGTATTCAGGAAGCTGATCAATAATCTGTTTTGCTAGTTCCTTTTCGCTCATATATGCACCTTCTTTCCTATTTTTATAGAGTAATTATAACAGATTTTTCTATATATTTAAGTAGAAGAGATTTCTCTAAAACGTGGTCTGCCCTTGTAATTCCCCCCATTATTTGTTACAATGCAGGCATGGAAAACCCAAAAAGCAGTTTGAAAATCTAGAAATCTGAGAATCTAAGAAGTAAGAAGCGGGATGAAAAATGGGAATTATTAAGACGGATAAATTAGTATTTGAATATATCAGACGGGATGAGGAAGGCAATGTAGAAGGCATTACGAGAGCCGTGGACGAAGTTGATTTGGACGTGAAGCAGGGGGATTTTGTCGCTATATTGGGGCATAACGGTTCGGGCAAGTCCACCCTTGCCAAGCATATCAATGCGATTCTGTATCCGACGGAAGGGACTGTCTGGGTAGACGGCATGGATACGGCGGAGGATAAAAATCTATGGGATGTGCGGCAGAATGCCGGTATGGTCTTCCAGAACCCGGACAATCAGATTATCGGGCAGGTGGTAGAGGAAGACGTAGGATTCGGACCGGAAAATATGGGCGTTCCCACTGCCGAAATCTGGGAGCGGGTGGAAGAAAGCCTGAAAGCTGTTGGAATGTATGAATACAGGAAACATTCGCCCAATAAACTGTCCGGTGGGCAGAAACAGAGAGTATCCATTGCGGGCGTGATTGCGATGCACCCCAAATGCATTATTTTGGACGAGCCGACGGCGATGCTTGACCCGAACGGACGTAAAGAGGTTATCCGCGCAGTCAGGGCGTTGAATGCAGCGGAGGGCATTACCGTTGTGCTGATTACCCATTATATGGAAGAAATTATCCATGCGGATAAAGTTTTCGTCATGGATAAGGGAAAGATTGCAATGGAAGGGACGCCGAGAGAAATTTTTTCACAGGTAGAGCGGCTGAAAGAACTGCGCTTAGATGTGCCGCAGGTGACGTTACTGGCGTATGAGTTGCAAAAGGGCGGCATAAAAATCCCGGATGGAATTTTGACGATAGAAGAATTGGTAGAAGCGTTGTGCTGAAAGGATAGAGAAAGATGTCTTTGATATTGGACCATGTGGATTATGTATATGAGGGCGATACCCAGTTGGCAGTCCATGCCTTAAAAGATGTGAATCTGGTCATCCCGGACGGGCAGTTTATCGGATTAATCGGGCATACAGGCTCCGGCAAGTCTACGCTGGTACAGCATTTGAACGGGCTGTTAAAGCCTACGGGCGGCGCGATTTACTTTAACGGCGCGGACATTCATGACAGGGATTATGATAAAAAGCTGCTGCGCAGCAAGGTTGGGCTGGTTTTTCAGTACCCGGAACATCAGTTATTTGAGATAGACGTTTTCAGCGACGTCTGCTTCGGTCCTAAGAATTTAGGACTGTCCCGGAGCGAGACGGAGCTTCGCGCTTATGCGGCGTTAAAGCAGGTCGGTTTAGAGGATGAATTTTTTTATCAGTCCCCATTTGATTTATCCGGCGGGCAGAAAAGAAGGGTGGCGATTGCAGGTGTGCTCGCCATGAACCCGGATATTTTGATTCTGGACGAGCCGACGGCGGGGTTAGACCCTAAGGGGCGGGATGAGATTCTGGATCAGATTGCCAAGCTGCATGAGGAAACGGGCATTACGGTCATTCTGGTGTCCCATAGCATGGAAGATGTTGCGAAATATGTGGAGCGTATTATCGTCATGAACCAGGGCAGCGTACTCTATGATGATGCGCCAAAAGAGGTTTTCAGGCATTATCAGGAATTGGAGCAGGTGGGGCTTGCCGCGCCGCAGGTGACTTATATCATGCAGGCGCTTAGGAAAAAGGGGCTGCAGGTCAAAACGGACATTACGACGATTGCGGAAGCAAAAGAGGAAATTCTGCGCATTTATAAAAAGAATTAGCGTTTTTGGAGGAAAATTATGTTACGCGATATTACATTGGGCCAGTATTATCAGACGGATTCCGTCATTCATAAATTGGACCCGCGGGTAAAGCTGATAGCGACGATTGCTTTTATCATCTCGCTTTTTGTGGTGAAAAATATTTTAGGGTATCTGATAGCGGCAGGGTTTCTTGTGTGTGTCATCAAATTGTCCAGAGTGCCTTTCCGCTTTATGGTAAAGGGCATGAGGGCAATTGTTTTCCTGCTGCTTATTACGGTAGTCTTCAATCTCTTTCTGACGCCGGGGGAGGCGCTTGTTACGGTCTGGAAGCTGACGATTACGAAAGAGGGGCTGCGGACGGCGTTCTTTATGACCATCAGGCTGACATTTCTGATTATCGGATCTTCGGTCATGACGCTGACGACGACGCCCAACAATCTGACGGACGGCATGGAAAGGCTGATGTCGCCGCTTAAAGTTTTCCGGGTGCCGGTGCATGAGGTGGCGATGATGATGTCGATTGCCCTGCGGTTTATCCCCGTGCTGCTGGAAGAGACGGATAAAATCATGAAAGCGCAGATTGCCAGGGGAGCGGATTTTGAGAGCGGCAACCTGATTAAAAAAGCCAAGAGCCTTGTACCGCTTCTGGTGCCGCTTTTCATATCGGCATTCAGGCGGGCGAACGATTTGGCGATGGCGATGGAAGCAAGGTGTTACCGCGGCGGGGAGCATAGGACGAAAATGAAGCCCCTTCAATATAGGAAACGGGATGGAATCGCCTATTTGATTCTGGCGTGTTATCTGGCGCTTTGCGTCGGCATGAATTTTCTGTGGCCCATCTTATCCAGTGTTTTAATCGGGGGCATAGGCGTGGCATCATAGCGTGGGAAAGGCATGGTTAGGTATGAAAAGAATTATGTTAACCGTTGCATATGACGGAACGAATTACCACGGCTGGCAGGTGCAGCCGAACGGGGAAACGATAGAAGGCGTCTTAAACAGATGCCTTTCTGCGCTTTTAGGGGAAAAAATAGAGGTTATCGGCGCAAGCCGGACGGATTCCGGTGTGCACGCGCTAGAAAATATCGCTGTGTTCGATACGGATACAAGTATCCCGCCGGAAAAAATCGCCTACGCCTTAAACGCCAGACTGCCGGAAGATATCAAGGTGCAGGAGTCTAGGGAAGTAGCGCCTTCTTTTCATCCCAGACATTGCGACAGCAGGAAGACTTACGAATACAGAATTTACCACGCTCCCATTCCGATGCCTACAGAAAGGCTGTATGCGCATTTTGTGTATACACCGTTAGATGTTTCGCGAATGCGGGAAGCGGCGGCGTATTTTGTGGGAGAGCATGATTTCAAAAGCTTCTGCAGCGCGGACTCCCAGGTGGAAAATACAGTACGGCGAATCGAGGGCGTGGAAGTGGAGGAACGGGGAAAGCTGATTATTCTGCGGGTTGTGGGCAGAGGCTTCTTATATAATATGGTCAGAATCATGGCGGGGACGCTGTTGGAAGTGGGAAAGGGCAGCATAGAGCCGCAGGAAATTACACGGATTCTGGCGGCAAAAGAAAGAGCGGCAGCAGGACCCACGGCCCCGGCACGGGGGCTGACGCTGATGCGATATGAGTTTCTTTGAGGGAGCATGAAGCGGGTAGGAAAAATACGAAACAGATTGTGAGTAGATGATGAAATGAAGTGTGGTAGATAAATAGATAATTGCGAAATGAAAGTTTAAAAATGTATAGTTGTACAGAATATACAACTCCAAAAGCAGGTACTGTGAAAACGCCGGTACTTAGATGCCGTATTTTGGCATAGTAATCCTACATTCTTACTCAACCTGCGAGTTTGGGCGTAAGCGCAAACTTGCGTGTGAAAAATTTATTTTTCACACTTGTACCGCTGCGTTTGAACCGTAGCGAGAGCGTGCCTGCGTTGGATTGTATATTCTGCACAACGGACGGCTGTAAAATTTTAGTTTCGCAATTATCTATATAGTAGATAGGGTATGGGAGGAACAATGGAGCAGATAGAGCGAAACGAGCAACAGATAGAGCGTTTTCTTAGAAGTTACGATTTCATGAAACTTGGGCAGGCAATCAATCATGGAAACTGGCAGGTTGCGGCGATGACGGCGCAGAGGATGTCAGGCAGCGCCAAAGAACTTGGACTTTCATCTTTTGTATCGCAGCTAAACGGTATCCGGCAGTGTATCCTGCATAAGCAGGGGAAACAGGCAAAAGACATTCTGGCGGTGATGAGCGCGAAAAGGGTGCAATTGTTGAAGCAGGGAGGAAATGGCTAAATGGCGCTGCAATTTTATTTCGGCGGTTCGGGAGCCGGCAAAAGCAGGAAGCTGCACGAAGATTTGATTGCGGCGTCCCTGCGGGAACCGAAGCGTAATTTTTTATTGGTCGTACCGGACCAGTTTACGATGCAGACACAGATGGATTTGGTTCTGGAACATCCTCAGAAAGGGATTATGAATATTGATGTTTTAAGTTTCGGCAGACTGACGCACCGGATTCTGGAAGAGGTGGGACATGAGGAGTATCCCGTGCTAGACGATACGGGAAAAAGCCTTATCCTTCGCAAAGTTGCAGAGCAGGAGCAGCAGAAGTTATCCGTCATCGGGAAGTATTTACATAAGCCGGGCTACATCAATGAGGTCAAATCTGCGATTTCGGAGTTTATGCAGTACGGCGTCGGTGTAGCGGAAGTGACGCAGCTTGCAGAATACGCCAGCAAAAGAGGCATGCTGCACCACAAGTTAAAGGATTTGGAAATTTTATACGAGAGTTTTCTCACTTATATCCATGCGAAATTTATCACGACGGAAGAGACGTTGGACCAATTGCGGGAGGCATTGCCGAAATCTGAAATTATCCGGGACTGTGTGATTGCTTTTGACGGATTTACCGGATTTACGCCGGTGCAGAACCGGGTGATTCAGGAACTGATGCGGCTGGCAGAGCGCGTTATCGTCACGATACCGATAGATACGGCAGAAAATCCTTATCTAATGGACGGGGAGCAGAAGCTTTTTCATCTGAGTAAGAAAACCGTCGCAGATTTGAAGAAATTGGGGGAAAAGGCGGGCTGCGAACTGCTTCCGGCAATGGTCTGCGAAGAAAAGATTGAGGGTAGACTGCCCCGTTTTGCAAAGAATCCCGAACTGGCGCATCTGGAACAATATCTGTTCCGCTATCCGGGAAAGGCTTATGAGGGGGAAACAGAGTGTATCCGCCTGAGCGTGGCGTCCACGCCGAAAGAAGAAGTCCGGCAGACCTGTATGGAAATTCATAGGCTGCTTGTGCGGGAAGGGCTGCATTATCGGGATATCGCGGTGGTAACTGGCAGCATGGAAACTTATGGACGAGATTTGGAAGAGGAATTTGCAGCGTTTGGCATTCCCATCTATATGGATAAGACGAGGGGGATTCTGTTTCATCCGTTTACCGAATATATCCGCAGCGCGCTGCAGTTGATTTTACAGGATTTTAGCAGAGAAGCGGTGTTTCATTACCTGCGGACGGGACTTTGCGGATTTGAATGGGAAGATATCGATGTGCTGGAAAATTATGTTAGGAGATGCGGTATCCGGGGTAGGAAACGCTGGAGCGAACTTTTTGTCTATAAAGAAGAGGATGGAGAGGAGGGCGTCGCCCGTCTTGCCCGCTATAATGCGCTGAGAGAGCGGCTGATAGAGCAGCTTGCGCCATTGCTTGCAGAACACCGGACGGCAAAGGAGCAGGTCTATGCGCTGTATGAATTTCTGGTGAAAAATGAGCTGCAGCAGAAATTGCAGCGGTATGAGCGGAAATTTGAAGCTGAGGGGGAGCTGGCGAAAGCCAAGGAATACGGACAGATATACGGGCTTGTCATCGACCTGCTGGATCAGATAGAAGGGCTTCTGCAAGAGGATGCTATGGGACTGCGGGAGTTTGCGGATATCTTAGATGCGGGATTTGGGGAAATCACGGTAGGGACGATTCCCCAGAATGTGGACAGAGTCGTAATAGGCGATATCGAAAGGACCCGGTTAAAGCAGGTAAAAGTATTGTTTTTCTTGGGAATCAACGATGGCAACATTCCCAAAGGAACCGGCGGCGGGGGCATTATCTCGGATATTGACAGGGAATTTCTGAAAGAATCCGGGCTGGAACTGGCGCCTACGCCGCGTCAGCAGATGTATATCCAGCGGCTGTATCTGTATCTGAATATGACCAAACCGTCTGAAAAATTGTATCTGTCTTATGTCAAGATTGGAAACGACGGCAAGAGCAAACGCCCGGCGTACCTGATTGATACGATGCGAAAACTTTTTCCAGAATTGCAGGTGTCCCAGCCGGAACTTTTTCCGGTGGAGGAGCAGTTGATGGGCGGGAGACAGGATGTCCGCTTCTTTACTGAGCTGTTGCGGGAGTATGCGGCGGGCAGACTGCAAAAGGACGAAGAGCGGACGTTATTTACGTTTTATTATAGTTACTCCCATAACGAGACTTATAAAGCGCAGATTGAGAAACTGGTGGAAACGGCTTTTTATCAGTATCTGGGCAGTCTGCTTTCCAGACAGGTGACGAAGCTATTGTATGGAAGTATTCTGCAAAACAGCGTCAGCCGTCTGGAAAAATATGCGGCGTGCGCCTATGCCCATTTTCTACAATACGGGCTGGCGTTAAAAGAGCGGAAAGAATACAGCTTTGAAGACGTGGATATGGGAAATGTATTCCACGGTGTTTTGGAGTTATTTGCCGAAAAGCTGGCGACACGCCATTATACTTGGCTGGATTTTCCCAAAGAAGCCGGGGAGCAGATGTTAGAAGAAGCGATAGAAGAGTATGCCGTTAATTATGGCGAAACCATTCTCTATAGCAACGCCAGAAACCGGTATCTTTTACAGAGAATCCAGCGGATATTGAGCCGCACGGTCAATACAATGCAGATACAGTTACAAAAAGGCTCCTTTTTACCGGAGCATTTTGAGGTGGCTTTTTCCATGCCGGAGGATTTGGAGGCTGTGAATATCGCGTTGACTGAACAGGAAAAAATGAAACTACGCGGCAGAATCGACAGAATTGATGCCTGCCAGGATAATGATACCTTGTATGTCAAAGTCATTGACTATAAGTCGGGAAGTAGACGCTTTGATATTGCCGCATTGTATTACGGTTTACAGTTGCAGTTGGTAGTTTATATGAATGCTGCGGTGGAAATCGAGCAGAAAGCGCACCCGGATAAAAACGTCGTACCGGCGGCAATGCTGTATTATCATATCGCAGACCCCATGATTGAGGATGGGCAGACGCTGACACCGGAGCAGTTAAATCAGAAATTATTGCAGGAATTAAAAATGACCGGAGTAGTCAGTGGAAATGACAGGACTGTCAGGCTGTTGGACGGGGAATTTGAGGATAAGTCCGATATTATCCCGGTTGAGCGGAAAAAAGACGGCGCTTTTTCGGCGCGTTCGAGCATTATCAGCGAAGCGGATATGCAGACGGTCTCAGATTATGTGACCTATAAGATTAAGGAGCTTGGGAGCGGCATTTTACAGGGCAACATAGCAGTCAGTCCCTGCGAGCAGAACGGAAACAGCGCCTGTACCTATTGCGCTTATCGAAGCGTCTGCGGCTACGATGCGGAAATCGCAGGCTACGAAATGCGCAGATTAGGGAAACTTTCAAAGGAAGAAGCTATAGCGCGGATGAGGCAGGATATGGAGCAGGGATAAGAGAGGGACAAGGTTATCAATATGGGTGTTACATTTACGGAAAAACAGCAGAAAGTCATCGATACCCGCGGGTGCAATCTTCTGGTGTCGGCGGCGGCTGGCTCCGGGAAAACGGCGGTTTTGGTGGAGCGGATTGTGAAGATGATCAGCGAGGGAAAGCATCCGGCGGATATCGACAGGCTTTTAATCGTGACTTTCACGGTGGCGGCGGCAGCGGAAATGCGGGAGCGGATCAGCGATGCGATTGGGCGGCGATTGTCGCAGCAGCCGGATAACGAGCATTTGCAAAGGCAGATGACCCTGCTTCACAATGCGCAGATTACCACGATTGACAGTTTCTGTCTGTTTGTGATTAGAAACCATTTTCACACGATTGGTCTGGACCCCGGTTTTAGAATCGCGGACGAAGGGGAGCTGAAGCTGTTACAGGCGGACGTGCTGGGGACGGTTTTGGAGCAGTGCTATCTGGAAGAGGAAGAGGCTTTCCTACACTGTATGGAATATTTCAGCACCGGCAGCAGGGATAAGGCGGTGGAAGATGCGGTTTTCAAGCTCTATGATTTCGCGATGAGTCACCCCTTCCCGGAGGACTGGCTGCAGGAGCGGAAAGAGGATTATGCAAGTGGTTCTATATCGCAGGAGCCGACATGGATGCGGGAGCTGGTGGAAGAGACGGGCAGACTACTGCAGGGATTGATAGACCGAATTGGTCAATGTATTAAAATCTGTGAAGAGCCGGACGGTCCCTATATGTACGGGGAAGTTTTGGAGGCTGAGTATGAAATGCTTGAACGGCTGGCAGCTACGCAGACTTACGAAGAGCGGCAATGTATGTTTGAGACGGTTTCTTTTGGCAGATTGTCTTCTAAAAGAGATGATTCCGTATCCCCGGCTAAGCGGGAACTGGTGAAAAATATGCGCGGGGAAATCAAGGAACAGTTACAGGCATTGCAGAAGAATTATTTTACCCATTCGTTAGAAGAAATATGGCGGCAGATGGAAACCTGCAAAGAAGCAGTCTGTGCGCTGGTGGATTTGACGCTGCGCTTTTTAAAGGCATTTACCCAGGCGAAACGGGATAAAAATATATTGGATTTTGACGATATCGAGCATTTTGCCCTACAGATTCTGCTGCAAAAAAGAGAAGACGGCAGCATTGCTCCCACGGAAACCGCGCTGGAATATCGAAGTTATTTTGAAGAGATTCTCATGGATGAGTATCAGGACAGCAATCTTGTGCAGGAATATTTACTGTCCGCCATTTCCAGAGAAGCGGAAGGACATTTCAACCGTTTCATGGTCGGCGATGTGAAACAGAGCATCTACAAATTCAGACTGGCAAGACCGGAGCTTTTCATGGAAAAATACGAGACTTACGGGGAGGTAGAAGGTCAAAATACCCTGCGGATTGACTTACATAAGAATTTCCGCAGCAGAGAAGAAGTGCTTATCAGCACCAATGCCGTCTTTTCCCAAGTCATGAGGGAGGAGTTGGGCGGCATCATCTATGATGAGAAAGCGACTCTTTATGTTGGGGCTTCTTACCCGGAAAATATGGGCAATGCAGAATGGGCAGAAGATGAAGAACAGACAGGCGCTGCAAGGAATGAGGATAGCCTGAACGATAGAAGATATACGGAACCTATTGGCAATGAGACGGAATTACTTCTCTTCGTAGAGAAAGAGGAGGAAGAGGATAGGGTAGACGACACGCTTGGCGCAAAACAGCAGGAAGCCTACGGAATCGCCAGAGAGATTAGGAAGCTTGTAACTTCTTTTCAGGTGACGGATAAAGAAAGTGGTATGCTGCGGAAGGCTTCTTACCGGGATATCGTCATCCTGCTGCGGACGACGGCGGGGTGGGATGAAGAATTTAAGCGGATTCTGGAAGAAGAGGGCATTCCGGTGCATGTGACTTCCAAAACCGGTTATTTTGCCACGACAGAAATCCGGGAGCTGCTGCATTTTCTGAGGATTCTGGATAATCCGCTGCAAGACATTCCTCTATATGGCGCGCTTCACTCCTATTTCGGCGGTTTTACAGAAGAAGAGATAGCCACTGTGAAGGCAGCATATCCCAAGAGCCGGTATCTGTATGACGCGCTGGTAAGTTATGCGCAGGACGGGCAGCAGGATTCTGCTGGGAAGAGTATGCAGGATGAGCAGGAAGATTCTGCTGGGAAGAGTATGCAGGGGGAGCAGGGAGATTCTGATGGGCAGCAGACACCGGACGTATCTTTACAGGGAAAACTGCGGAAGTTTCTGAAGACAATCACAGATTACCGGGAAAAGGCGGTGTATATGCCGGTACATGAGATCTTGCAGACGCTGATAAGGGAGTACGCCTATCTGGATTATGTGACGGCGAAACCGGGCGGCGGCAGACGGCGCGCCAATGTGGAAATGCTGCTTGTGAAGGCGTCGGACTATGAGAAAACGAGTTATTACGGAATGTATCATTTCCTGCGTTACATAGAGCAGTTGGAAAAATATGATGTGGATTACGGCGAGGCGAATCTACAGGATGAAAATGCGGACGTGGTCAGGATTATGAGTATCCACAAAAGCAAAGGACTCGAATTTCCTATCTGTATTGTGGCGGGGCTGGGCAAAAGCTTTAACAACCGGGATGCAAACGCCCGCCTTGTCATGGATGTGGAGCGTGGAATCGGCGTGGACTATGTGAACCCCAGACTACGGATAAGCAGTCGGAATCTCAGGAGGAATTTTATTGCTTTCAAACTGCGGCAGGACAATCTGGCGGAAGAGCTTCGTATCCTGTATGTGGCGATGACGAGGGCGAAAGAAAAACTGATATTGACTGGAACGCTCAAGAAAGAAAAGAAAAAGGTCGCATCTTTAACTTTTTTGCAGACGTGCCGGGAAAGGTCGATTCCTTATGATATGCTGCTGCAAATGGGCAGTTTTCTGGATGTATTGCTCTATGCCGCCGCACGGAATCAATGTTTTGATGCGGTGTGGCAGACTTATGACATAGAACCGGATAAGCAGAATCCTTTTTATGGGGAAGAGATGAAGCTGCAGGTGTCGCTTAGGCAATGGGAAGATACGGCGGGGGGAATGCTGCAAGAGGCGCTCTGGCGGGAAGGAAACAGGAAAAAACTTCTTCTTTACGGAGCCGCTGGTGAGATTGACCGTATTGACCAACAATTTCTGACAGTGCTGTCTGATACGTTTTCTTATCAGTATCCATACGAGAATTTACGGGACTTGTATACGAAGACAACCGTGTCAGAATTGAAAATGGCAGGGATGAAGGAAGAGACAGATTTTTCTTTCCCCTTATATGAAGAAGAGCAGGTAGTTCCGTATCTGCCTAGATTTATCAGGCAGGAAGAGGACGTCAGCGGGACGGATAGAGGAAGCGCCTATCATAAAGTCATGGAACTGTTTGATTTTACGATATTGACTGATATAGTCAACAAAAAAGGGGAAGACAATCTGTTAAGCGCAGACGCTCGGCGGCGGAGGCTGCAGGATATCGCAAGACAGGAAATGAACCGGATGCTGGCAGAGGGAAAATTATCGCAGGTTTATTATGATGCGGTTTCCATAGCGAAGATAGCGGCATTTCTGGACAGCGATATCGCAAGGCGGATGGCGGCGGCAGCAGCGGCGGGAACCCTTTACAGGGAGCAGCCTTTCGTGCTGGGGCTTCCGGCAAATCGTCTAAACGAAGCATTTCCGCCGGAAGAGATTGTATTGATACAGGGAATCATCGACGTCTTTTTTGAGGAAGCGGGCAGTTATGTGGTGGTGGATTATAAGACCGATGCAGTCAAAACGCCGCAGGAGCTGGTGCAAAGATATCAGACGCAGTTAGACTATTACGGCGAAGCCTTGGAGCAGCTTTCGGGATATAAGGCGACGGGACAGGGGCTTCATACCTCTGCCAAAATCATTTATTCTTTTAGACTAGGAATGGAAATTCTGCTGGGCTAATCCGGCAGCCATAAAAACTATCAGACGGCCAAAAAGAGAAGAACGCTCTCTCTTTTCGCCGTCTGCTGTAAAGAATCTAATTTTCTTTGTAATTTACAATTTCATCGATTAACTGCGGAAGTTTTTCTTCCATCGTCTCATCGTCAAACTGGCAGGTTCCTACAGCCTTATGACCGCCGCCGCCGTATTTTAACATCAGACTGCCCACATTGACATTGGACGTTCTGTTCAAAACGCTGTAGCCAACCGCCGCGGAACAGCCGTGACCGCCTTTGCCGTTTACAATCCATACGGAAATGTTCTGTTCGGGATACATGCTGTAAATTAGGAAACGGTTGCCGGAATAAATCGGGTCAACGCCGCGCAAATCGGAAATAATCACGTCTTTTTCCACGCGGGTATGGGCGCACACCATTTCCTTGAATTTCGCATCCTGCTCTTTATAGATGGCGATACGCTCCTGCACATCGGGCAGGGCAAGAATCTCGGCGGTGTTCATGGTTCTGCAGCACTCCATCAGTTTTTCCATCAACTGATAATTGGAAATGGTGAAATTCCGCCATCTCCCAAGACCGGTCCTGGGGTCCATCAAGAATCCTACCAGAATCCAGCCGGTAGGGTTCTGGATTTCATCGATGGTCAGATTACCGGAATCAACTTTATCAACGGCAACCATCATATCATCAAAATGGGAAAACCGCTCCTGACCACCATAATACTCATAAATAATGCGTGCGCAGGAAGGGGTGATGCGGCTTTCGCCCTTATATTTCCCGGCGAGTTCATTGCGCTCATGCTCACTGGAATGATGGTCGAACCACAGACCACAGCCTTCTACAAAAGGAACGTTGGCAAGTACATCATTTTCCGTGATTTCCACAAGACCGTCCTGCAAGTCCTTGGGATGTGCAAATTTCCAACTGTCAATTAAGCCGATTTCTTTTAACAAGGCGCCGCATGCCAGACCGTCGAAATCGGAACGGGTAACTAATCTCATAATAGACCTCCATTCTTATTTAGTCTGCGAGTTTGCGCTCGCGATAGTATCCTTGTCCGAAAAAGAATCTATAAAAATTATATAGGAAAATGGGAGTTTTTTCAAGCGGTAACCCATCAACAATCCTGTAATGCCATATATTCTTCAAGAATACTATCCACATCATAATTCGGAGCGTACTTTTCCGCTATATCGCAGATACATTGGATTGTATCCAGACTATCTTCCAGGTCTTCTGCTATTGCTTCGGGGGTTTTG
>JAMPHJ010000027.1 GCA_023663465.1 Muribaculaceae bacterium
TATGGTCTGGTATCCGATGGCGGCGTACACAGCCATAATACCCATTTGTACGGACTGCTGGAGCTTGCTAAGAGAAACGGTTTATCCAAAGTCTATGTACATGCCTTTCTGGACGGACGGGATACGCCCCCGGCAAGCGGCAAAGGTTTCGTAGAAGATTTGGAAGCCGAAATGAAGAAAATAGGCGTCGGCGAAGTGGCTACAGTAACCGGACGCTACTATGCGATGGACAGGGATAATAACTATGACAGAGTGGAAAAAGCCTATGCAGCGCTGACAAAAGGCGAAGGGCTGCAAGCGGACAGCGCGCCCGCAGGAATCCAGGCGTCTTATGACAGAGACGAGACCGATGAGTTTGTGAAACCTACGGTGATTATGAAAGACGGAAAACCGGTAGCGACGATAAAAGACGGTGACTCCATTATCTTCTTTAATTTCCGGCCGGACAGGGCAAGAGAGATTACAAGAAGTTTCTGCGATGATGATTTTAAAGGTTTTGACAGAGGAAAGCGGCTGGATATTACTTATGTATGTTTCTCGGATTACGACCCGACCATTCCGAATAAAGAAGTGGCGTTCCATAAGATTTCTGTGACCAATACATTCGGCGAATGGCTTGCCGCTAACCATATGAAACAGGCAAGAATCGCAGAAACAGAGAAATATGCCCATGTGACATTTTTCTTTAACGGCGGTGTGGAAGAGCCGAACGAAGGGGAAGACAGAATCCTCGTAAATTCCCCGAAAGACGTAGCGACTTATGATTTGAAACCGCAGATGAGCGCCTATGAAGTATGCGATAAACTTGTGGGAGCCATTAAGTCCGGCGAATATGACGTGATTATCATCAATTTCGCCAACCCGGATATGGTCGGTCACACCGGCGTGGAAGCGGCGGCAATCAAAGCGGTGGAAGCCGTAGATGAATGTGTCGGCAAGGCGGTGGAAGCGTTGAAAGAAATGGACGGCGTTATGTTCATCTGCGCAGACCACGGCAATGCAGAACAGCTTGTAGACTATGAGACGGGAGCGCCTTTTACCGCGCATACGACCAACCCGGTGCCGTTTATTCTGGTAAACGCCGACCCTTCCTACAAACTCCGCGAAGGTGGCTGCTTAGCAGATATCGTGCCTACGCTGATTGAGCTGATGGGCAAAGAACAGCCGGTAGAGATGACAGGGAAGTCTTTGTTGGTGAAGTAGGGGGATTAATATGGCTGAAGGCGAAATGCTTAAATTATCTGTAGAAGAGTTTTCGCGGTTACAGGATTACATGATAACCTGTGACAAAGATTCCGAAACATACAGAAAAATGAAAAGACGCTATATTGAACTAAAAGTTATCTTGACATCATCAAAAATAAACCTTACAGAATTAGACATGATTAAAGAATGACATTGCAACTGAATAGTAACACAAACAAAGGTGTAAAGTCTTTGAATTATGAAAGCTTTACACCTTTTTTTATGTAAATATGGCTTGACAATATACAAATATCCTCATATACTAAGTGTATTAATAATAATAGTACACCTAGAGCACAACAAACAGTCCAATCAATCAGCAGGTAATTACAAAACGAAAGTTTCATAATTACCTATCCAACCAATCAGAAATGAAAGGAGGTTCCTATGATTATCATAGATTACAAAGACACCCGCCCAATCTATGAACAGGTTGCGGATAAGTTCAAGACCCTGATTCTAAAGGGGGGGCTTGCACCGGATGAGCAGATGCCATCCGTCAGAAGTCTGGCGATGGAGCTGTCCATCAATCCGAATACCATTCAGAAAGCCTATACGGAATTAGAGCGCGAGAAATTTATTTATGCCGTCAAAGGCAGGGGCAATTTCGTGGCGGGCACGGAAAAGCTCCTCGAAGAGCGGAAAAAGGCCTGTGTGGAAGAGATTATCAGGCTGGTGGCGGAAGCGATGGAATATGGGATTACCAAAGAAGAAATCCTATCAGAAATTCAGAAGATATAAACGGCGGCAGCGAAAAAGGATGAGAGGAGAGCGAAAAGGTATGATTGAAATATATAACGTCACCAAGACCTTTGATTCGATAAAAGCAGTGGATTCGGTCAGCGTCACGGTGAAAGAGAATACGGTGTTTGGGCTTATCGGGACCAACGGCGCGGGTAAGAGTACTATGCTTCGGATGGTAGCGGGAGTCCTGAAACCGGACGAAGGAACGATTGCAGTGGACGGTATGCCGGTCTATGACAATGTAGAGGCGAAGAAAAGGATGTTTTTTATTGCGGATGAACCCTATTTCTTTTCGGGCGGCAATGCCGAGACGATGGAAAAGTACATCAGCAGTATTTATGAGAAGTTTAACAAAGATGAATACTATCAGTATCTGGAAAGTTTTAACCTGGATAAAAGCAGAAAAATATCCACTTATTCCAAGGGCATGAAAAAACAGCTTGCCCTGTTACTGGGAGTCTGCTCCCATACCAAGTATCTTTTGTGTGATGAAACTTTTGACGGTCTCGACCCGGTGATGCGGCAGGGCATGAAGAGTATCTTCGCAAGGGAAATGGAGGAAAACGGCTTGACGCCAGTAATTGCTTCCCACAATTTAAGGGAGCTTGAGGATATCTGCGACCATATAGGACTGCTGCATAAAGGCGGCGTTTTATTGTCGAAAGATTTGGAAGACATGAAGTGTAATATCCAGAAGATTCAATGTGTTTATGCTTCTGGGAAAGAAGAAACCAAGGCAGTCGGCGGGCTGGAAATTTTGAAAAAAGAACAGCGCGGCTCTCTTTATGCTTACACGGTAAGGGGTACGAAAGAAGACGTAATCGCGCATTTTTCTACGGTGGATACAGTCTTTTTCGAGGTTCTTCCATTATCCTTAGAAGAAATCTTTATCAGCGAAACGGAGGTAGTGGGATATGACATCAAAAAACTTATTCTCGGTTAGTGCGAGAGAAAATCATAAAAGAAGGATATGGGTATGGATTGTCAGCATTTTAATCAATCTGGCGCTGTATCCGGGGATTCTGGTAGTCTATCTGAGCAGGATTAAGTTTCAGCATGAAAGCGGTGCCTATGCTACAGATGCCTTGTATCAGAAGGCATTGCAGGATGCGGGGGCGGACGCGTTTGGTTTCCAGCCATTGTGTGTCGCACCGGTTATCCTTTTGGGAATCCTGATTGCAGTGCAGGGCTTTTCCTATCTGTATGACAGAAGAAAAGTGGATATGTATCACAGCGTACCCGTTCCGGCAAAAAGACGTTTTATAGTCATTTATACCAATGGGCTGCTGATGTATTTTGCATCAGCGATAGGCAGTATTTTGTTGGCGCTGCTTATTGCGGTGACGCAGGGGGCAGTAAACGGCAGAGGGCTGGCGGAATGCGGACTTGCCTTTCTGATGAATACGATTGCATTTCTGGTTGTATACCATATTTCCATTCTATCCGTGATGCTGACTGGAAATATCGTGATTACAGGATTTGCCGTTATGGTATTTCTATTGATAGGGACTGTAGCGGAAAATCTGGTTCATTTGATGAAATATACGTTTTTCAATACGGCGGATTACTTTTTTACGGATAGTACTGTTAAGATAGATTTCGTAGAGAAATATTATTCTGGTTTACAAAGTTTGAGAAGGATAAAAGAGCTTTCGGAAAGTACGCAGACACTTTTGCCATTTTATATAGCGGGGGTTCTTGCGGCGCTGCTTCTGCTGGCGGTTTCCTATTGGTGCTACCGGAAGCGTCCTGCCGAGGCGGTGGGTAAATCGATTGCCTTTAGACAGATAAAACCTTTTATCAAAGTTATCATTTCGGTATTAGCCGGCGTTGCGTGCTGCTATCTGGTTTATGAGGCTACCTATTATAATATACCCGTTACGTTACTTGGCATGGTCATAGGAACCGTATTATGCTGCGGTATTATGGAGTCCCTTTATGAGTTTGATATCCGGGCCGCAATAAGGCATCTTGCCTCTACCGGAATAGCCGTAGTGGCAGTGGTTCTGGTTTTCTGTTTCTACTATTTTGACTGGTCGGGGTACGACTCTTATGTTCCCGATGCAGAGGACGTGGAAAGCGTGGCGATGGATATGGGTCCCTATTATCAATACTGCGAATGGTCCGAGGAAACGGGGGGCGTCATGCATTTAAACAGTAATGATTATATGCGCGAGCATATGTTTTTAAAAGATGCAGATGCAGTCTGTCAACTGGCGGCAAAGTATCAGGCGGTGACGGATAGGAAACATTCGGGCTTATTTGCTGCGGATATGCAGGACGCCAGGGGCGTAAACGTCCTATACCGGTTAAAATCCGGCAGGGAAGTCAGCAGACAGTTTCTGATTGATTTCGCGGATAGCTCCAATGAGGAGCTTTTAAATAGAATCGTTGGAACGAAAGAGTATCGGGAAAGTTCTTATGCGATGATTTATGATGAAGATTTTGTTTCGACGATGCAGAAACAATTTCGGGTCAGTTATACCAACGGTGCAATTGAGTGCGAGCTGCCCGCTTCTGAAATCGAAGCATTACGACAGGCATGGATAGCGGATATGGAATCCTGCGATTTTTCCCTGCTTAGGAACAACAGACCCTGCGGAAAATTAGAGTGGAGCTTAAAAACCCATTATCTGAGCTGGGAGGTTCCGGTATATGAGAGCTTTACGAATACGATTGCTTATCTGGAAGAACATAATGCCTATTATCCGCTGAAATTGCAGGCAGAGGATATTGCCAATTTATCGATTACCAATTATCACCTGGATGAGCAGAAAAAGGCGGAGGAGCTGTTGGAGTCCGGCGCAGAGGCAGCCGCCATTGATTATGAATACAGTGCAAGGGGTGATTACAGCCGGAGCGCGACATTTGAAGACCTGGCGGAAATTGAGAAAATTATCGAGGATATTTATCCGACAAGCCTGGAAATGTACTGGAATGATACAGAGCAGGATATCGATAGCAACTATGCTATTACGATTACTTTTAAACCAAGTATAGAATATCCATACGATATGGGCTATCATTACTATCACTTTAAGAGTGGCAAAGTACCAGATTTTGTAGCAGAAAGGACGGCATATACGGCGGAGTAAAACGTCGCAGCATGAAAATGCCGAAGCGCTTGAAATGTGGCGACAGGTGAATGGAAGGCAGCTATCATGCTGTGCTGTCGTCTGAAAAGGGGCTGTATGAGGATACGGCTCCTTTCGTGCGGATAAATTTTCCTTAATAAAATATTAAGAAAAAAGCGCATCCTAAAAGGGAAAAAGCAGTACCATTTTATGGGGTTATGGTGTATAATGTTGTGGACATTAAGAGTCATGAAAGAGATATGTTAAAGTTTATGCGAGGGACAATCTATGGGACAGACAGAACCTGTTATTAGCGTCAAGAACCTGTATAAGATATACAGGGTGGGCGAGACGAAGGTGCGGGCGCTGAACGGAGTGGATTTTACGATAGACAGAGGGAATTTCTGCTCGATTGTAGGAACGTCAGGGTCCGGGAAATCGACATTGCTGAATATGCTTGCCGGTCTGGAAAAGCCGACTAAGGGTGAGATTATCATTGCCGGGGAGCATATGGAAACGAAAACGGAAAATCAGTTGGTTGCTTTCAGGCGGGAACATATTGGGTTTATTTTCCAATCTTTTAATCTGATGGGCACGATGAACGCCATCGAGAACGTAGCCCTGCCACTGACTTTTCAAGGAATGGATAAGAAAAGCCGGAATAAAAAGGCGGAAGGAATGCTGGATTTGGTGGGGCTGACGAAGCATAAGAAGCACCGGCCGAATCAGATGTCCGGCGGTCAGCAGCAGCGTGTGGGCGTGGCGAGGGCCTTGGTGGTGGAACCCGAAATCATTTTTGCGGACGAGCCTACCGGAAATCTGGATTCCAATACTTCTGTAGAAGTCATGAATCTGATGAAGAAAATCGTCAGAGAGAAGAATCAGACGCTTGTTATGGTAACGCATGATAATTATCTGGCGGGTTTTGCAGACGTCATTTTCCATATAAAGGATGGAAAGATTGTGCAGATTGAGGATAATAGAGGCAAAGAAGCGGAATCATAAGCTTGACGGTATCTTTACCGGAGCATATTTACTTTTGGAAGGGGAAAGAAAGATGTTAAAGAAGACGTGGAAAAAAGGAATGTTGGGAATCATGCTTGCAGCGGCCTGTTTTCTGGCGGCGCCGTCGGCGGTGTCTGTGCAGGCGACGGAAGGTGGGACTAGTCAGGAAGGGACGCAGACGCCGGGAGCGGGTGGTGCAGGTACAAGTGAAGGCAGCACAAGTACAAGTGAAGGCAGTACAGGTACAAGTGAAGGCAGCACAGGTACAAGTGAAAACACTACAGGAACAAGTCAAGGCGGTACAGAGACATCGAGCCAGACCACAACGAATAATAAACCGACCAATAACTCTGGAAATGATGCTAATGTAAATAACTCTAACGGAAACACCCAGACTACCAACAGCAACGACAGCCGCATCATCACCGATGATGACAGGGCAGCAGCCGATGAAGACATGCTGAATTTCATGCGGAGTCTGGAAATTAGATATCGTCCCGATGAAAAGGTAATGGAAAACGTACATAAATTATTTGATAGTGCGGTTTATTACATTGCCAATACAGACATGACGGTATCAGAGTTAGCAAGCTATGTTTCCGGTGTAAAAAGTGATATGGAAACAGCGGCTGCCGCTAATGTGAGCGCTACGACCAGCGAATTTCTACAGGTAGGAGATAACTGGGCGACGCCTACGGTCAGCTATGGACAGACCGTTTCTATCGTACTGCCGATTATCAATTTCGGGACGGAAGAGCTGAATGATTTGATTATCGAGCCGCAGACTTCCAATGTTGTGTCAGAATGGCCTTTCAAACCCGATATGACCGGTTATATACGGACAGAACCTTTTATTCCCGGAAACCAGACTTATGATGCAGCGATGGCGAACCGTCGGGAGTTTACGTTCCAGTTTACGGCGAGAGACGATGTGATGAGCGGGTATTATCCGTTGAAATTCAGCGTATGGTATACTAAGACCGGCATCCGCTGTGAAGCGCCGGCGGAGCTGACGGTTTATGTGCATACCTTAGGCAAACCAGGAAGCGGTTTCATCGGTGGCGGCGGGGAAGAGACGAGCAACGCCAAACCGAGAATTGTTGTAACGGGATTTGAAACAAGACCCGCGGAGGTTTTTGCCGGGGATACGTTTACCTTGACGGTTCATGTCAAGAATACGTCCAAAGAGACGCCGGTAACGAATGTTTTATTCGATATGCAGGCAGCGGTGGAGGGTGAAGATAAGACGAATACCTATGCGGCATTTCTGCCCACGTCCGGTTCCAGCTCCATCTATATGGATTCGATAGCATCGAATACGGCGGCGGATATTGTAATAGAAATGACGGCGAAAGCCGACCTCGCCCAGAAACCTTATGTACTGGATGTGAATATGAAATATGATGCGGGCGCGATGTTTGATTTGACGGATACGGCGAGCGTATCCATCCCGATTAATCAGGAAAGCCGCTTCGATATCAGTACGCCGGAAGTGGTGCCCACCGATATTACAGTCGGCTCCCAGTCGAACGTGATGTTCAGCATTTATAATACAGGAAAAACGACTTTATATAATGTGCAGGTGAAGTTCCGCGCAGATTCGATTGAAGAATCTTCGGCTTTCGTAGGAAATCTGGCTTCCGGCGCAACCGGAAATGTAGATGTTATGTTAACCGGTATGAGCGCGACGATGGACGACGGCACGATTAACGTGGATATTTCTTATGAAGATGATGCAGGGAATGTGACGGTGGATACGAAGACTGTTACCCTGTATGTTTCGGAAGAATTTTATGATGATATGATGATGGATGGAGACATGATGATGGGCGAAGGGGAAATGCCGGAAGAAGGCGGCGGTCCCCGCAAAGGTCTGATTATCGCGATTGTGGTAATTGCTTTGATTGCTGTAGCGGGCGTGGGCGGTTTTGCGTTCGTATATCTTCGGAAAAAGAAAAAAGCGGCGGCGCTGCTGGCGGATGATTTATTATCGATAGATGAAGACAATGCTTCTTCCTCAGGACAGGATTAGGCGTTTTTGCACTAAACCCGCAAACTGGGTAAGAAGGAGAGATGATTATGAAATTCCTTGATTTACTGCGTATGAGCAGCAGTAACCTTTGGAAAAGAAAGGTTCGGACAATTTTAACGGTGTTGGGCGTCGTCATCGGCGTGGCGTCGATTGTCGTCATGATATCGTTGGGGCTTGGACTCAGCCGTTCCCTACTGGAACAGTACGAATCCTATGGGAGTCTGACGCAGATTACGATATATGAGCCGTATTATTATGGGGATAATTCAGAAGACGTCCTGCGGCTGGATGATGAGCTAATAGAAACAATAACGCATATGGAGCATGTCAATGCAGTTTATCCCACGCTCCAATTTTCAGCATTGGCGAAATACGGCGCATATCAGGGATATCTGAATTTAAGGGCAATGCCCCTTGCAGCGATAGACGAGCTGGGAATCGAAGTGGGCGAAGGCAGCCTGCCCTCGGCAAGCGATGAGGAATTGAAATTTTTCTATGGATGTCAAGTGCTGCAGGATTTCAGCAATTCCAAGACCGGGAGCAGTTATTGGGAAACCGGCGAGCTGCCGGATATCGACCTTATGCGAGACCCGATTTTCATTATTTTTGATATGGATGCGTACTGGCAGTCCCAGTGGAGCGATGGGGAAACAGTGGTTGCACCGCCTAAGAAATATCTGATTGAAACCTGCGGCGTGGAAAAAACGCCGGATGAAGGTCAATACTCCAGTAATGGGTGGTATGTGTACTGTGATCTTGACAAGGCGGTGACGGAGCTTAGGCGGATTTTTAAAAACAAGGCAATTCCGGGGCAGCCGACCACGAAAACAGGAAAACCATACAAAGAAATATTCTATAATCAGATTATTGTGGATATCGATAAGATGGAAAATGTTACCGATGTACAGAGCCAGATCACCGATATGGGATATGAAGCGAACAGTAACGCAGAGTGGATAGAGTCTGAACAGAAGACCTTGGGCTATGTCCAGGCAGTGCTTGGCGGTATCGGCGCGGTATCCTTATTCGTGGCGGCAATCGGGATTACGAATACGATGATGATGTCCATCTATGAACGGACAAAAGAAATCGGCGTCATGAAAGTGCTTGGCTGCGATTTGCGCAATATCCGTTCCCTGTTTTTATTGGAAGCGGGGTTTATCGGTTTTATCGGCGGCATCATCGGTCTGATTCTCAGCTATTCGATTTCCGCTATCATCAATAAAGTCGTAGCGGGAGCATCCGATATGGGGATTGCGTCGTCAATATCTTATATCCCGCTCTGGCTTGCACTGTTATCGCTGGTGTTTGCAGTGCTGGTCGGTATGATAGCAGGCTTTTTCCCGGCGCTGCGCGCAATGAGGCTGAGTCCGCTGGCGGCGATTCGGAATGAATAAGGTTATTGTATAAAAAATGATGACGCTATGTAAAAAAAGTTACAAATGAAGCAAGAATTGCATTGTGAACAGAATTTCATTGTGATATAATTATACGAAAAGCAATGAAAATAGATAAGAAAGGGGCAGCTTATGGGTGAAAAAATAAAAGGGAAAGGTCTTTTTGGATTCCTGGAAGAAGATACAAGTCTGACAGAAAAGATATCATATGAGGAGTTTCAAGGGAAGAAAGCTGTACCTGATAATTCAGATGAGACAATCGAAAAGGTTTATCAAGACTATTGTACTCTGACAGAAAAAATATGAATTGAGGGACTACAGTGAAGAAGGAATTGTTTGACAGAATATTCGATAATGAAATACTGCCTTTTATAGAAGAAATACACGCCAATAATTCCATGATTGAATTAAAGAATCTGACAGAATGCAAGGCAGAAATATATGCAGAGTATACGAAGCTGAATTGCAAATATAAGGCACAGATTTTTGAACGTGATTCCGATAAGGTATTATTAGACCGACATAAAGTAGCAGCATGTGTGTGCGGTGCATTTATAAAAGTTTCGGTATTTAATAAGACAAAGCTTATTCAGTATATTAAGGATGAGAGAAGAAAGGTAGAAGTTTATTTTTATTATGTTAATGAATTAGTTGCTTTGTTTGCGGCAACAAAATTTCTTTCCTTTTTCATGGTATCTGATAGGAAAGAGCAAATCGATATTGTAAGAAAGATTCGTAATGAGTTTCCCATGATGCCGCCGATTACAAAGAATAAGCGCGGATTTTGGAATAGCGTATTGTTTAACTTATCACAAGTAAAAGATCAGGACCAGATAGGATTAGAGCACTATGACATGTATTCCTATGCAATGTTTTTCTTTTGGTTAGAAACTTATTTTAATGAAAAGGCAGCAGCATAGGATAGATAGAAACCAATAAGAATTATAATATAACCTCCGTTTGGACATACTAAAAAATGTAAAAATTGTAAAGTATGTTCAAAGGAGGTTTTTTATGGAAAAAATGCTGCGCATTGTGGAAGTACATGCAAGGGAAATTCTGGATTCCCGTGGAAATCCTACCGTAGAGGCGGAAGTGACAGTAGAAGTGGAGCCGGATGGGAAAAAAGTAATGGGCAGGGCGGCAGTGCCCAGCGGAGCCAGTACGGGAAGGTTTGAGGCGGTGGAACTGCGGGATGGTGAGACAAGGTATTTCGGATTGGGAACCACGAAGGCGGTCAACAATGTCAATACCAAAATAAGGGAAGCGCTGCTAGGGTTAAATGCATTAGACCAAGGGCTAATCGACCGTGTCCTGATAGAGCAGGATGGAACGGATAATAAGGGCAATCTGGGAGCCAACGCGATGCTGGGTGTGTCTATGGCATGCGCCAAAGCTAGCAGTCTTGCATTGGAAATGCCGTTGTATCGTTATCTGGGCGGCGTTCATACCAGACAGCTTCCAGTTCCCATGATGAATATTTTAAATGGCGGAAAACATGCGGATAATACCGTGGATTTCCAGGAGTTTATGATTATGCCGGTGCAGGCGGAAAGTTTTGCCGATGGGCTGCGGATTTGTGCGGAAATTTATCATAATCTCAAGCAAATCTGCAATCAGAAAGGATTATCGACGGGCGTTGGCGACGAGGGCGGATTTGCGCCTTCCCTATCGGATGCGGTAGAGGTTCTGGAGCTTATTGTCGATTCGGTGAAAGCAGCAGGATATACGCCGGGGCAGGATATTAAAATCGCAATGGACGCGGCGGCGAGCGAATTATATGATGAGACGTCCGGCACCTATTATTTTCCGGGCGAATCGCAGATGTGCGGTCAGGAGGTAAAAAGGAGCGCCTCAGAAATGGTTGCCTACTATGAGCGGCTGGTGGAGCGGTTTCCGATTGTTTCCATCGAGGACGGTTTATTCGAGGATGACTGGGATGGGTGGCAGCTTCTGACGAAGGCGTTGGGGGAAAAAGTCCAGCTTGTGGGCGATGATCTTTTTGTCACCAATACGAAACGTCTGGATGCAGGGATTAAGCTGCATGTCGCCAATGCCATCCTGGTAAAAGTCAATCAGATTGGCACGGTCAGCGAGGCGATGGAAGCAATCGATATGGCGCATAAAAACGGTTATAAGACGATTATATCCCATCGCTCCGGCGAAACAGAGGATACCTTTATATCAGACCTTGCCGTGGCGGTCAATGCAGGACAGATTAAGACAGGAGCCCCTTGCCGCACCGACAGAGTAGCCAAATACAATCAGCTGCTTCGTATCGAAGAGGAGTTGGGAAGCGTTGCTTGTTATAAAGAGCCGTTTAATAAGATATAGAAGAGTGTTTAAGAGAATTTTGAAATACCGGTTCAAGGAAATCAATTTTCAGTCAGCTCTTTAACGTTGAATCGCCAGAGCTGACATAAATCCCGCGAAGGCCCTTGAAAAACGCCGGCACTTAGTGAAAAAGGCGCAACGCGGCTTTTGAACTTAGTACCGTTGCGTTTTTCACGGAGCGAAAGCGTGCCTTTAAGGGATTTGTGTCTGCGCTGGCGGCACTAAATCTGAGTGCTGACTGAAATTGATTTCCCTGCTTCCGGCTGCTTTGTGCTTTACGGGCAGCCGGAAGCAGGGTATAATCAGAATGTGATGCAGAATGTGACAGAAATTTTTATTGACTCATATGGTCAAAATAGGACGGCTGACAAAAGACAATAGAAGGGAAAATAGCAAGATGTTTCTCATAAAATTAAATAAAGCGCAGTTTGAATATGATATCCACTCCCTTGTGAAGGCTTTTTACCCAGAAGAAGAGGTAAGGGTTCTGACACCGGAATCGGTGGTTAAGGATAAAAGAATCTGGGAATATCCTGCCAGAATGCAGATTGTTTTTGGGGAAGAGGCGGTAGAAGTGCAGAGTTTCCATGACAGTCTGGCAGTAGAAGAGTATACCAGGCAGTTTACAGACAACGAAAAAAACAATTATAAAAATGCCTTTAAACGCTTCTTCTATGAGATATTACAGAAAGAGACCGGCATTTCCCTGCCCTGGGGAAATTTGATAGGCATCCGCCCGACTAAAATTGCAATGGCGATGTTAGAAGACGGAAAAAAGGACGAAGAGATTGCCGCCTTTTTAAAAGAGGAGCATTTCGTCAGTGATGAGAAAGCGGCGCTCAGTATAGAGATTGCCGGGCGTGAAAACAAAATTTTGCAGAGCCTTCATTATGAGGATGGCTATAGTTTATATATCGGCATTCCTTTCTGTCCGACCACATGTCTCTATTGCTCGTTTACTTCCTTCCCAATCAGCGTGTGGAAGGATAGGGTAAGCGACTATCTGGGCTCGCTGGAAAAAGAAATCGAGTATCTGTCAGAAGCCTACCGGGATAAAATATTGGATACAGTATACATAGGCGGCGGCACGCCCACATCGTTATCGGCAGACGAACTGGACAGGCTGCTTACGAAAATCAGGGAATCCTTTGACTTTTCCACGGTGCAGGAATTTAGCGTGGAGGCGGGACGCGCGGACAGTATTACTCAGGAAAAACTGCGTGTTTTATACCGGCATGGCGTCACACGGATTTCCGTCAATCCACAGACGATGAAACAGGAAACTTTGCGGCTTATCGGACGGCAGCATACGGTAGAGCAGGTAATCGACGCGTTTCATATGGCGAGAGCGGAAGGTTTTACCAATATCAATATGGATATTATTCTGGGACTGCCCGGCGAGACGCAAGAGGATGTAAAATGGACGATGGAAGCGATAGAGAGACTCTCGCCGGATTCCCTGACGGTACATTCTCTGGCGGTAAAACGTGCTTCTAAGCTGACGCAGTGGATTGCGGAAAACGGAATTTCTGCGATGCAGAATACAGACGAGACGATGCGGCTTGCCAAGGAAAGCGCGAATCGGATGAATATGCAGCCCTATTATCTCTACCGGCAGAAAAATATTTCCGGTAATTTTGAAAACGTCGGTTATGCCAGGGAAGGGAAATATGGCATTTATAATATTCTGATTATGGAGGAAAAACAGACCATCGTCGCCCTCGGCGCAGGAACCGTTACCAAAAGGGTCTATGGTGACGGACGCATCGAGCGGTGCGATACGGTGAAAGATGTAGAGGGGTATCTTGAAAGAATTGATGAGATGATTGAGAGAAAACGTTTGTTATTAAGCGATTAACAATTCTAAATGATATGTGGTATACTAATAAAAACAGTGCTTACTCATGATGGGAGGTTAAAGCGGTGTGTACAAAATCTGAATTGCAACAGGTGCTTAAAGAGGTAAGAAGCGCAGCAAAGCAGCTTTATGGAGATAAGTTGGACAAGATTATTCTTTATGGTTCTTATGCCCGTGGAGATAATACGGAGGAATCCGATATTGATATTATGATTGTTCTGGATGGCGATGCTGCTGATATAAAGAAACTGCGCGGTCTGACCGCGGAAATGGCAAGCGACATATCGCTTGAGCAGGAAGTGTTCCTTTCTATTCTTTTGAGGGATAGGAAGTATTTTGAAGAAAATCTTGATTTCCTTCCTTTCTATATTTCCCGTATCCTATCCGTCTGCCAGAAATACGACGGCAATCTGGATTATAAGGTGGAAAATGGAATCTGTTCTGTTTGCGCGGTTTTGAATCCGCGGAGCTTTTAAAAGTTTTTTTCTTTTAATTTCATCATAAACTTTTCCGATGCCTTAGACAGAATCTGATACTTTTTCCATATGATACTCATGCCTTCTTCTCTTATAGGAAAAAGAGGGCGGAAGCAGAGATTACTGTTACCGGAAGTATTGATGATTTTATCAAAGCCGATGGCATATCCCAAGCCTTCTTCAACCATTAAGGAAGCATTAAAAAGCAGGTTATAAGTTGCAACAATTTCGATTTCAGACAGTTCACGGTTTAACCATTTTGTCAGTTCGCTATAGCCGTCTTTCTGCTGTGATACAATCAGCGGTTTATCCCACAAATCCTGCGGGGAAATGGAATCTTTGGCGGCAAGCGGAGAATCACGCCGCATCAGGACACCCCAGATGTCTTTATAAGGAATTTCTACAGAATGATATCTTGTCTGGTCTATTGGCCCGAATATGATGCCAAAATCAATTAATCCTTTTTCTAACTGTTCCAATACAAACTCTGCGTTTCCGCTTGCAATGTGATAATGAATGCCCGGATAGGTTTCGTAGAGACTTCGGGCGGTTCTGGCAATCAGACGGACGGCGTCGGTTTCCCCTGTTCCGATATAAACGTCACCAATTATGACCTGGTCGGAAAGTGTAATCTCTTTTTCGGTTTTCTGTACCAGATTCAGGATTTCTTCCGCTCTTTTACGCAGAATCATACCTTCTTCCGTCAGGGTAACTTTCCGGGAGCCTTTTGTGCCCCGGATGAGAAGCTGTTTTCCTAATTCCTCCTCTAAGCCTTTTATCTGTGTGGACAGTGTTGGCTGGGAAAGATGCAGGGAGTCCGCTGCCCGGACAATACTCTGTTCCCTTGCGATGGCAAGGAAATATTGAAGTACACGCAATTCCATTTGGTAGGATTCCTTTCAATATTATTTTAGTTTTGTTTAGTATAGCATGAAAATGAATAGGTTTCAACTATGCATATGTATAAAGAATAAATATTTGCTATTCATATAAAAACTATCTATAATGATAATCAAAAGTTGAAAATAACCCTGTTCTGGAAGGCTGGGGGAATAAGATATCAGTATCAGTCCTAGGGAATAGAAGCAGGAAGAAGGGACGGCGAATAGACAATGTTTGTGCAGGCAATAGGGTATTATTCAAAGGAAGATGTGATTCAAAATCTGAAGGACGCCGGATGTAATCAGGAAACAATCAAATGCTTTATGGAATGTATGGAGCAGGATGATGTAAGTGGTCAGATGCATTTGATGGAAGAACACAGGAAATGCCTGTTGAATAAAGTGCATGAGGAAGAAAAAAAGATAACCTGTCTGGACTATCTTGTCTACCAGGTGGAGCGAAACAAGAATAGCATCTAATGAATTGTTTAAGGGAGGAAATCGTAAAATGAGAGTGATAGAAAATCAGACCTTTGATATGGAAAGAGCGCTTTATGGAAGTAATGGAGTGGTTGTAAAAAATTGTTCTTTCGATGGTCCGGCTGACGGGGAAAGCGCATTTAAAGAAGGAAAGGACATAGAGGCGCAGCATTGCTTTTTTAACCTGCGTTATCCGTTCTGGCATGACCACGGCTTAACAATTACGGATTGTGAGATGACCGAATTATGCAGGGCGGCGCTATGGTACTCTGATGCGGTTAAAATTGCGGATACGAAGATGCATGGGATTAAGGCGCTTAGGGAGTGCAGTGACGTCGTGATAGAAAACTGCGATATCATTTCCCCGGAGTTTGGCTGGTCGGTAAGCAATATCGAGATGCGAAACACTACGGCGCAGAGCGAATATTTTATGATGCGCTCCGAAAAACTGCATTTTGAAGATGTAGAGTTTAAGGGAAAATATTCTTTCCAATATATCCGTAATGCTGTTTTTGAAAATTGTAACTTTGATACGAAGGACGCTTTCTGGCATTCCGAAAATGTAACGGTAAAAAACAGCGTGGTAAAGGGTGAGTATCTGGCATGGTATTCCGATGGACTGACGCTGATTAATTGTAAGATTATCGGAACGCAGCCGCTTTGCTATTGTAAAAATCTGAAACTGATTCATTGTGAAATGATTGATACAGACCTTGCGTTTGAGAAATCTCAGGTAGAGGCAGTCGTTACGACGCCGGTTATCAGCATTAAAAACCCTCTGTCCGGGCAGATTCATGTGCCGGAAGTAGGGGAAATCATTATGGATGATGAAAAGGCGAGAGGGGAAATTATTATCGACAAACAAGAAGAGTGTACTATGACGAGGGAGTGTCATTGTGCCTGACGTATTTTTGTTTTGGCAGTTTGGAATATCTGGAAAGGATTTGATTGATTATAGGAGGCGGGATTTCCGCCTCCTGCGCATTTTTGATGAGTCAAATTTAGTTTCTCATAGATGCTTAGTTTTTCAGGGATTCTTCTATCAGCCTCTGGACTTCTGATAGGTTGATATTTCTCTCTTTTGCGATATTGGCAAGGTCTTCATATTCATATTTGGAACGGGTAACGCCATAACCGGATGAATCTTTCCGCCGGATTTTACCGTAAGGCGTATCCAGCGTTTCTATCCGCCTGTTCAGGACATAACGTTTGGTTGCGGTTTCCCGTATGCCGATGGTCGTTGTATATTGAAACAGCAGGGAAATGATATGCTCTTTGTTTTGTTGCGCGCAGATTGTTCGGATTAATGTGCCAGGGCGGGATTTTTTCATGCCGATAGGGATGGTATAGACTTCCAGGGCGCCGCCTTCAAAAAGTCTTTCCATGGCAAAGCCGACGGCTTCCGCCGTCATATCATCGACATTGCAGGAAAGCTCAAGGACAGTATCCGTCCTATCTTCGGATTCGCCCAATATTGCCCTGACGCAGTTTGCGGCGGCAAAATCTTTTTTCCCCATGCCATATCCGATGGCTTGCATTTTCATAACGGGCATATCGCCAAAACGGGTGGCAAAGTGTTTTAAGAGCGCAGCGCCGGTCGGTGTGCATAGCTCCCCTTTTATTTGTCCGCCATAGACAGGCACATCTTTTAGGATATAGGCGGTCGCGGGAGCAGGAACAGGCAGAATGCCGTGGGCGCATTTTACCTGACCGCTGCCGACATGGACAGGGGAAACAATCATTTCATCGGGCGATAATTTATCCATTAGCAGGCAGAACGATACGATATCGGCAATGGCGTCTTTTGTACCGACTTCATGAAAATGTATTTCCGTAACAGGTACTCCGTGAACATGGCTTTCCGCCTCTGCAATCAGCTGATATACGGCGAGGGCATTGTTTTTTACGGATTCCGGTAAAGGTAATTGCGCCAGGATGGTCTCGATATCGTGCATTCCGCTATGGTGGTGCGGCACTGCATCGTGTGAGTGTCCGTGGCTGTGTGATTCTTCCTCATGCAGGTGTTCATGATGGTGTGGTTCCTGTTCGTGAGAGTGCATATGGTCATGGTGATGGTACATTTCTTCGTTTTCTTCTGTACCATCTACTTTGACAGAAATATGCGTACCTGTAATGCCGCATTTTACGGAAGCTTCTTTTGTTATCTGCACATCTGGAATGCCAAGTGCATTCATTTCAGAAATAAAGGCGTCGGGCTCTGGTAAAAGTTCTATCAGCGCGGCGCTCAGCATATCGCCGGCGGCGCCCATGCTACAGTCTAAATATAGTGTTTTCATTCGTTGGTTTGTCGTCCTTTCTGTATTTTATATTGGGTGATTACGCTGTCAGCGTGTTTTTTAATGAGGTATTCTATTATCCTACGCACATCATAAAGAAATCTTCCGGGCTTGTCAAGGAAGGCTGATTGGTATACAATATCAAGGTACATTCTCAGTATGCTGCAGGCGTGGCAACAGCATATTGCAGAATGGATTAAAATGGCTGAAAAGATAGGAGCAGAATAAAATGAACCAACTAGAAGAAAAGACAGAAAACAACGTTGTGGCAGGAGAAAAGAAACCGGTGAAACGCAAGTTATCCGATAACATAATCATCCTATATCTGCTTGTCCTTGTACTGATGATACTAGGACAGATTCTGGGCGCTTTTATTCAGTTTATTCCATTTATGGTCAGTACGGATATCAGCATTACAGTAACTATGTATCTGACCTTTATAGGAATCTGGATTCTGCTGGTCTGCTATGCGTATTTTACGAAGAAGAACCGCCCGGTTTTAAAAATATTTGGGAAAAACGGGACGGGAAACACCTGGGGAAAGTTCCTGCTTGGAATCGGTATCGGATTTGGACTGAACGGGATATGTATTCTGGCGGCATGGTTACATAAGGATATTGCGTTATATTACAATACGTTCCAGCCGGTTTATCTTCTGATTATCTTTGTCGCGGTTTTTATCCAGTCTTCGGCGGAAGAGGCGCTTTGCAGAGGTTTTTTATATCAGCGGCTGTTGAAAAGCTATCAAAAACCAGTGGCAGCTATCGTGGGAAACGCTTTACTTTTCGCCCTGATGCATCTGTTGAATGACGGGGTTACGGTGTTGTCCATTCTAAATATTTTTACGGTGGGAATCCTGTTTTCCCTTATCGTGTATTATCTGGATAGTATCTGGTGCGCCATGGCGGTCCATACAGCATGGAATTTTACACAGAATATTCTCTTCGGACTGCCAAATAGCGGAATGGTAGCGCCTTATTCCGTCTTTCGGCTGGATGCTTCGACTGCGAATAACAGCTTCGCATACAATGTTGGTTTTGGCATTGAAGGGACGCTGCTTGCTGATGTGGTTCTTGTCCTGGCATGTATCGGTATCTTTTTATGGGGTAGAAAATATGGGAAAAAACCGTGTGATATTTGGGGGTAAATTTCATAAGCCATATCCAAACGGAATATTACAGTGTATTTTAGCTCAACTAAAGCCCCTGCGCCTTAAAAAGTCCCGCCATTTCTTCGGCAGATTCCTGCATTCCTCTCTGAAACCACACTTCAATCCAGCCATAGAGACTATAGGCGACAAACGCCGTGGCGTAGGCTTCTGTTTTGGAGTGTTCTGGTTTTGGACCAAAAATGCCAATAAGCACATCTTTCAGAAGGTAAATAAGATTTCTTTCTTTTAACAGTCTATAAAATTCCATATGGTTTTCAAAATGTGTGAAAATAGTGTTTATGAGCCGGCTAATCGGCATACCGTCGTTTTGTACATAGTCATCAGTCCATTCATGGGAAATTTCGGTAAGATATGCCTTGATGATATCCTCCCGGCTGTCGTAATTACGATAAAAAGACGCCCTGCCAACCTCAGCATAATTACAGAGTTCACTGATGGAAATATCGTTGAGTGGTTTGTCTTTCAATAAGGCAAGAAGCGCGTTTGTAAGCTGTTTGGTCACATAGGCATTTCGCCCCTCATTGCTCATCGGTGATACATTTTTTGGAGTTTGTTTCATTTTCTTTCCCCCTATTGACGCTCGAAAAATTTGCCTTTACAATGATGCTGTTGAAACAGTTGTATCGTCGAAATAATTGTATCGCCAGGACAATCGCTTCGTCGAAACAGTTGTCTCATCCATAGTGTAGTGCAATTGTAATACACTGTCAAGAAAAAACGGAAAGGGCAGGATTAGGAAAATGACGCTTACGCAGAAAAGAATTATTATTTTATTCATTATTGTTATTATTGGCATGATTCTCGGACGGCTTGCGGTGCGAGCGCTGATGAATCTTATGATGGGCGGTACGCTGTTTGGAGGGGATTTTTTATGAGGAAACAGAAAAATATGACGCAGGGCGCAGAAAATACTCCTAAGAAAAGAGGCAGGGGAATGTGGATTGTATTTTATATTGTGGCGTTTATGATAGCTTTCGTGGCAGGAGCAGCCAGCAAGATGATACAGCCTTCGTGGGCAAAAGACTATACGGTCAAGTGGGATGATTCTATCGGCACGGTGTATAAGGATATTTCCTATGGTGAAAAAGAAGCCAATAAGTTTGATTTGTATGTTCCGGCAGACAGTAGCAGAGAAAACTATGGTCTGGTAGTTTATCTGCACGCAGGCGGTTTTACGACAGGTGATAAATCGGACGATACAGAGATGCTGCAGTGGCTTTGTTCCAAGGGTTATGTGGCGGCGGGGATTAATTATACGCTTCGCGATGAACAAAATTCCACGGCAAGCGTTTACTCCCAGTCTATGGAAATCAAAGAGAGTATGCCCGTGGTAGTCGCTGAATCCGAAAAACTTGGGTATCCCATTGGCGAGATGGCAATTTCCGGGGGTTCAGCAGGGCATTGTCTGGCGTTGTTGTACGCTTACCGTGACGCCGCAGATTCGCCGGTTCCGGTGCGGATGACTTTTGGCGCAGTCGGACCGTCCAGCTTCTATCCAGAGGATTGGGGAAACTATGGACTCGATAAGGATACGGATGAGGTAAAAGCAGCCGCAGCCGGGCTTTTCGGCATTATGGCGGGGAAAGAAATCACTCCCGATATGCTTGGAACGCCTGCCTATGATGAAGCGATGAGAGAGATATCCGCATTGCTGTGGGTAGATGATAATACGGTTCCTACCCTGCTTTGTTACGGCGTGCATGACAAGGTACAGAGCTTTCCAGCGTCAAGGCGTCTCGATGAGGCTCTGACAGCCCATAACATTCCCCACGATTATCTCGTTCTTAAACATTCGGGACATGGCTTGCAGAATGATAGTAAGGGATTTCATCAATATTATCAGAAGGTGGAGGAGTATTTGGATACTTATATGCCGGTGGAATGAAAAAGGGGAAATTTTGGAAGTGTGTGGGAAATTTGTTTTAGGTAGGGTTTAGGGTTATATGCGGATACTTGACAGAGTATCGTCTAATATATATAATTTATGTTATATAACATAAATTATAGAAAGGAGAATGCCATGCCGCCTAAAGCAAAAATTACAAAGGAAATGATAGTAGACGCAGCTTTTGAAATTACTAGGAGTGAGGGGATAGAGAGTGTCAATGCCCGGACAGTTTCTAAGAAGCTTGGCTGTTCTACCCAGCCGGTTATGTATCATTTTGCCACAATTGAGGATATGAAGAGAGCCGCGTATACAAAAGCGGACGGTTTTCATACGGCATATCTGATGAATGTCAGTCCGCAAGAAGATATTATGCTGGGAATCGGGTTGAATTATATCCGGTTTGCGGTGGAAGAGCCGAATTTATTTTGTTTCTTGTTCCAGTCGGGTTATGCAGTTGAAAACAGCGTTATCCAGATGATAGACTCTGAAAGCTTACAGCCAGTCCTTTTGGCAATGCAGGAAGAGATGGGGTTGGATGAGAAGCAGACGAAAGAGGTTTTTCTGACGCTTGCCATGTTTGTGCATGGATATGCAAGCATCACCGCCAACAATGCGTTGGAATTTGATGAAACTGCCATTGCAGCCCACTTAGAGCGCGTCTATCGCGGGGCGGTCCTGGCATTACAGGAGGGGAAGAGTAATGAAGAAATTATATGATAAAAGTGAATTGCATTTTTCACTGGCATGGATTATCGGCTATGTTGTCTTATTCAGCGTGGCGGACAGCTTCTCGGAATCTTTAGGATTTGAGAAAATAGTCACCGCTCCAATCGGTGTCGTGCTTGTGTTGTTTTTGTTTCTCTGGATGAAAAAGCATGACTTGTTAAAAGAATATGGTCTGTGCGCCTTTCAGGGGAATTGGAAAGATTACTTATACTTTGTACCGCTTCTTGTCCTTATGAGCGTAAATCTATGGAACGGCGTTACCATGAAGGTTTCCGCCGGGGAAACGGTCGTTTTTATTTTAAGTATGCTTTGCGTGGGATTTCTTGAGGAAATTATTTTCCGTGGATTCCTTTTTAAAGCCATATGCCAAAACAATGTAAAATCTGCGATTGTGGTTTCAAGCGTTACATTTGGGATTGGTCATATTGTGAATCTGGTAAACGGCGCAGATTTTCTGCCCACGCTATTACAGATTTGTTATGCAATCGCAATCGGATTTCTTTTTACCATTATCTTCTACAAAGGGAAAAGCCTCTTGCCATGTATCATTACGCATGGGGTTCTCAATTCCCTGAGTACTTTTGCCATTCAAGGTTCACGGACGATGGATATCGTTACCGCCATAGTAATATGCGTTATTTGCGCCGGGTATGCGGCGTGGATATTAAAGCATTTGGAGCGTTCCTAAGAAAATGCTACGCAAAGTAGCAGAAAAAATCCCCGATGCCATCTACATTTGCTTGTGGGATAGAATACAGATAGCTATAATGAAGTACAGTAATTTACCGGGCGGCGGATTACTGTACTTTTTTAGATATAGAAACCGCAGATGCCATTTTATAATAGGAATGGAATCAAGAGGAATGGAATCAGAAATTACCGGACAAATTACAAAAATAGAGAAGAGAGAGGAACACAAACATGACATTTGCAGAAAAATTAAAAAGTATCCGTAAACAGGAGGGCTTGTCCCAGGAGCAGTTGGCGGAAAAACTCGGCGTATCAAGACAGGCGGTGACGAAATGGGAAACGGACGCGGGGATTCCTGATATTGAAAATATAAAGGCAATTTCCAGCCTGTTTTCTATTTCCATCGACGAGCTGCTTTCCGATGAAAAAGTTTCTGACGGAGCATTTTCTGATGCAGCTGCGCAAAAAGAACAGAAGGATTTCCTATATGAGAGCGTCACGGAATATGATATTGACGAGCCGAAGCGCTATGATATGAAATTTGGCGGCGTAAGCCGGCTTATCATCCGGGGATACGACGGGGAAAAACTGCGTGTACGCCTTGCGTCTGACACCTTATCTACGCTTCAGAGCGATTTCAAGGTAAAAATCGACGATATCAGGAAACGGATTGATGTGGATGTAGTACGCAAAAATGATGTGACGGAAGCTATGGCAAAGGAGGCAGTCACTATTTTTGTCAGTCTGCCAAGTCCTTATCTTGGAAAGATTGAAGCGGCAGTCAACGCGGAAAGCATTGAAGTGGATTCACTGGAATGTGGGAGCATTGAGTTAGATGCCAAGGTACACCATCTACTTTTGGATGGAGTGATTGGAACAGTGGAAGTCAACTGTAATCTGGATATGGATATCGTATGCCGGACCCTGAACGGTGCGGTGGAAATCAATCAACTCTCGGCAACTTCAAGGATAACCGTGCCAGAAGACGCAGTTTTTACCACACGGATAAAGGGCGCAGGTACAAGCATTTCTTATGAAAAGGACGGAAAATCAGTCGAGCCTTTTGGTTTACTTGATGCGGATAATGTGATTGAGTTAAACGGAATGAAAAGCGAACTGGTAATCTGTACTGCGCACCCTGTTTCATAAGATGGGGGAAATTTTCATGGAGGCGTGGAACATATGAAAAAGTTTTTCATGATTTGGTTTGGGGAGCTGATTTCTAGTATCGGCAGTGGAATGACGGCTTTTGCCTTGTCCATTTATATCTATGAGAGGACGGGCAGCGTTACTTATGTGTCGCTTGTTACGTTATTTGCCTATCTTCCGACCGTCTTATTAAATCCGCTTGGCGGTGCGCTGGCGGATAGGTATGACAGGCGGCTGTTGATGATCATTGGGGATTTGTTTTCCGGGCTTGGACTTGTTTTCGTATTGTGGCAAATACAGCTTCAAACAGGCGGCATCGTACCAATTTTGGTTGGCGTTACCATTAACGCGGTGTTTGTGGCGCTTTTAGAGCCTTCTTATAAGGCGACGATTACCGATTTGCTGACGGAAGAAGAATATGCAAAGGCAAGCGGTATGGCGCAGATGGCAGGAAGCGCCCGGTATCTGATTTCTCCGGCGCTTGCCGGTCTGCTTCTTGCCGTGGCGGATATCCGGTTGATTCTGATGCTGGATATTGGAACCTTTTTTATTACCGTTACGATGGTATTGCTTGTCAGAAAATCCATTCAAAAGCCCATCCCAAAAGAAACGGAAGGGATTGGAAAAGAACTCCGGCAGGGCTTTTCTATGATGGCGCAGACAGGGGGTGTCCTGACCTTGGTTGTTCTGATGGCTGGCGTATGTTTCTTTATGGGATTTGTCCAGACCCTTACCGGTCCGATGGTACTGGCTGTCAGCGATGCGCAAACAGTAGGATTTATGGAATCTGTCTGTGCAATAGGATTATTGGTGGGAAGTATCTGGATTGGCGCAGCCGGAATCAGGAAAAACTATACGAAAGTTCTAGGAATTGCTGGGGTTTTCTGCGGATGCTTTATGGCGCTTGCCGGGGCAAATAAAAATTTGTATCTGACTGGAACGGGTATTTTTCTCTTTTTCTTGTGTCTGCCTTTTATGAATACCTGTGCAGATGTGCTGATACGTCTTAGCATTCCCAATGATATGCAGGGAAGGGTTTGGGGACTGATTGGTCTTTTGTCGCAGCTTGGAACAGTCTTTGCGTATATGATTTGCGGTGTGGCGGCGGATTATCTGTTTGAACCGCTTTTATCAGATCAGGGCATTCTTGCGGGCAGTATCGGAAAAATGATTGGGACCGGTGCGGGGCGTGGAATTGGTTTTATGCTGAT
Source organism: Muribaculaceae bacterium (assembly GCA_023663465.1). Classification (GTDB taxonomy): domain Bacteria; phylum Bacillota; class Clostridia; order Lachnospirales; family Lachnospiraceae; genus UBA3282. Next base: position 24,659 of record JAMPHJ010000027.1, read on the forward strand.
TCTGTCGGGAGTCGGTATGGCGCTGGCCTGTGCCTTCATTGGACGAAACCGGAATATCCAGGCGATTGAGGAAAGAAAGGGTGTACAGGAATGAATGGTAAACTTTTATCTAGTGACTTTAAGAAAAATCGTCTGAGTAATGTGATTCTTTTTCTGTTTATGATGGTATCGGCGGCGATTGCCATAACGGTTACGCTGTCCCTGACGCAGCTTTTTTCTTCCATTTCCAATATGTATGAGACGGCAAAACCGCCACATTTTCTGCAGATGCACAAGGGAGAAATCAGACAGGATGATATTGATAGATTTAACCGGGAGTATGAGACGGTGGAACATTGGCAGACTGCCCCTATGCTGAACGTGTACGGGAGCGATATGACTGTGTTAAAATTTTCACAAAGCTCTTTTTCCCTATCTGACTGCAGACTGGATATAAGCCTTGTAAAGCAAAACGATGGATATGATGTGCTTCTGGATAGCAGCAGGCAGCCGCTTGTAGTGGAAAATGGGGGTATTGGCGTCCCGGTCATTTTGCTGGAACAATATGATATCGCCATCGGCGATACGATTTTATTAAACGTTGGCGAAAATCAGATACCGTTTATCGTTTCTTCCTATGTCTGCGACGGGCAGATGAATTCCACTCTATGTTCTTCTACAAGATTCCTGATAAGCGATGAGGATTTTGAGCGCTTATCCGGGATTGTGGGAGAGACGGAATATCTGATCGAGGCTTGGTTTACGGACAGCTCGGAAGCTTCTGCCTATCAGAGCGCCTATGAGCAGAGCAGCCTGAACCTTCCGAAAAACGGACAGGCAATTACTTATTCTATGATTTTCCTTCTCAGCGCCATGTCGGATTTGCTGATGGCGGTGGTATTCCTGCTGGCAGGGGCGCTTCTGATTGTCATCGCGCTGGTGTGTCTGCGTTATGTGGTACTTGCCGAGATGGAAGATGCTATGCGGGAAATCGGCACCATGAAGGCGATTGGCGTCCCGGCAAAGGGCATCAGAGGCTTATATCTTGGGAAAATCCGTATCCTGATGGGTGCAGGCTGTATGCTCGGATTTGTGCTGGCAGTTTTTCTATCGTCCCTGCTTGCCGAGCATAGGAACCGCACTTTTGGAGCGCAGAAAATGACAGTGGGCAGTTATCTTTTGGCATTGGTGGTGTGTGGGGCAGTATATGGGGTGATACTGACATTTTCCAAACAGTTGTTTCGCAGACTGAACCGGGTCAGCGTGACAGATTTGCTGGTACGGGAAAAAGGGTTCGGAAAAAGAAGCCAGGCGAGAGATGGACTGCGGAAAACAGGGTATTTTTCTTTTAATTTGCATTTTGGTCTGCATGAAGTGAGAAAAGGCTATGGACTAATTTTCGGACTGCTTCTGATGGTTACGCTTCTGATGGCAGTGCCTGCCCGCATGTCACAGACGATGGAAAGCGAAGAATTTGCGGCGTATATGGGAAGCCCTTTATGCGATTTGCTGCTGGAAGTTGAGCAGGGCGATGCGTTAGAGAAACGGAATCATAGCGCTAAAAAGCTGCTGATAGAGGGTTTGGAACAAGGAATGATCGCGGACTGTTTTATCCTGCGGCGGGTGCGTTTACAGGCGCAGAGCGAGGGGGAAGTTGTAGGTATTCATATTGACAGTGGAAAAGAGGCAGGAGCCAGCCTCAATTATCTGGAAGGCAAAAAACCGGAGAAAGAAACCGAAATTGCCCTTTCTGCCCTGATGGCGGAGGAGCTTCATAAATCTGTGGGCGAACCGCTGCTTCTGGTTACGACTACAGATAGACGGGAGTTTTGCGTATGTGGTATCTATCAGGACGTAACAAGCGGTGGCAGGACGGCAAAAGCCATTGCAGAATTTCCAGAAGAACAGGCTGAGAAGTATACCTATCAGGTTGATTTCGCAGAGGGCATTGACATAGAGCGGCAGACGGCAGTCTGGCGCAGTACGCTTGGCAATGGTTACAGTGTGGAAAGCATGAAGGAATTTGTAGGTCAGACATTGGGCGGCGTTACAGCGCAGGTAAACCGGGCTACAAAGGCGGTTTTTCTGATTGGAAGCGTTCTTGTCATTCTGATAGTCCTTCTGTTTTTGAAACTGCGTATTGCAAGGAATGCAGGATTGCTGGCGATAAAGCGGGCAATCGGGATTCCTTTTGCGGCAATACGGGCACAGGAGTTATATCCGGTATGGATTGCCGGAGGACTTGGGATTTTAGTTGGGATATGTCTGACGGAAAGTTTGGGTAGTACGTTTATCAGCCTATTGTTTGCGCTGATGAATGTTGGTGTCAGCCGGATTTCTTTTGCAAGGATATCCATTGGACAGTATTTACTCATTCCGGGCGTTCTGATGGTATTGCTGACGGTTGTAACGTTAGCGGTCTGCCAGTCGATTAAAACAGTAAGATATACGGAATATCTGAATGAATAGAAGGGGATAAAAGTGTATTCTGGAAAGATGCATTCTTATTCCATGCCGGATTGCGGTTATGCCGCAGAATGATAGACTAAGAGAAAGGTGTGTTATGGCAATGAAGAGCTTAGAAATTACTGAACTTTGTAAAGATTTTGAGGACAGCCATATTTTACGGGATATCAATTTCCAGATTGTAGCGGGAGAATTCGTCGTAGTCATGGGGCAGTCCGGGGGTGGAAAGTCCACGCTTTTATACTGCGTCAGCGGCATGGATAGCGTAACATCCGGTGAAGTGAAACTGGATGGTCAGAAGCTTTTGGCGCTTCCCGAAAAGGAAATGGAAAAGCTGCGTCTGTCGCGTATGGGCTTTATCTTTCAGAAGGCAAACCTTATGAAAAATCTGACCATTGCGGACAATATCACCTTCCCAGCCTTTCAGCTTGGAAAAGAGAGCCGGGAGGAAATTTTGGAAAATGCAGAGCGGCTTATGCAGAAAATGGGGATTCTATCCGTGGCAAAGAGCGATATCCGCAGGGTATCGGGCGGACAGCTTCAGCGGGCGGCGATTTGCAGGGCGATGATAAATAAGCCGGATATTCTGTTTGGGGATGAGCCTACCGGCGCCCTAAATTCTTCCGCCACGAAGGATGTAATGGATATCCTCACCGGGATTAACCGGGATGGTACGACCATCATGCTTGTAACCCATGACGCCAAGGTGGCAGCTAAGGCAGACAGAATCATTTATCTGGAAGATGGCAGGATGAAAGACGAGCTCCGTCTTGGGAAATACCGAGAAAAGGATTTGCAGCAGCGTGAGGATAGGCTGAAAGGGTGGCTTCTGGATATGGGATTTTAAGGAATTATTTTGGGCAGGAAATTTCCATCACCTGCTCAATCATCTGATGGAGCAGACGGCTCTGTGGTGTATCCGCCGCCCGATAATAGACTTCTTTGCCATCGCGGCGGCTGACAATCAGGCCGCTGTTGCGCAGCGGCCGCAAGTGATGAGATACCGCAGGGCTTGACATATGAAGCAGGGCGGAAATGTTGATGACGCATTCTTCGCAGTGGCATAGCAGCCAGAAAATGCGGACTCTGGTAGCGTCGCCAAGCTGCCTGAAAATTTCCGTGACCGTTTGAAAATCGTCAATATGATTCAATTGTTTCTGAATATCGATTAGTTCGTTTCCTTCTCCGTGATAGTGCGGTAATTTTTTTTCTGGCACAAAACTCCCCCATCTTAGCTCGATTTTCTTGTAGATAATTGCATAAGCGATTTTCTTGTATTATACTGCAAATAGATTAGGGAAACAAGCGTCTTATTGCAAAAGAAAATGATAGTGTCCTGTTGGCATAAAATGAAACAGGGATGCAGAAATAGAAAAAAGAAGAAAGCCGCAAGAATGACATTTGCAAGTGAGGAGGAAGCGTAAATGAAAGAACAGAAAAAGAAAAAAGAATTAACATGGAGAAACTATATCGCTATGGTATTTTTTGCGGCGATAGGCGCTGCATGTGGCATCTTGATGGCGCGTTTCATGGGAAATAGATTGGATGAAACAATTACTTTTGGACAAAAGATGATTAGGGTTGCCTTTCTGCTTATAGGAATGTATCTGGCAATTTTGTTGCAAATCATTTTTCATGAGGCTGGGCATCTTGTATTTGGTCTTATATCAGGATATCAATTCAGCTCCTTCCGCATTATGAGCTTTATGTGGGTAAAAGAAAGCGGAAAACTCAGGTTCCGTCGTCTCAGTATTGCCGGAATGGGCGGGCAGTGCCTGATGTCACCCCCTGAACCTATAGATGGCACGATGCCGGTATTTCTTTATAATCTCGGCGGTGTTTTTATGAATTTCATAGTCAGCGCGATTGCTTTTGGGCTCTATCTGGTTATCGATGATGTTCCGATTTTGGCTGTGTTTCTCATGATGCTTGCGCTAATCGGGGTAGCGATTGCTCTGATAAACGGCATTCCGATGCGGATGGGTTCGGTAGATAATGACGATTATAATGCATTTTCGCTTAGGAGTAACAAAGAAGCGCAGCGTGCCTTTTGGGTACAAATGAAAGTAAATGAACAGATTGCAAATGGCGTCAGAATCAAGGATATGCCGGATAAATGGTTTGAGGTTCCTTCCGATGAGGCAATGAAAAACAGTATGGTTGCCGCTTTGGGTGTTTTTGCATGTAGCCGTCTGGTCGATGCCCATCACTTTGAAGAAGCGGACAAACTGATGATGCACCTTCTTGAAATCGACAGTGGGATTGTCGGACTGCACCGGAATCTTATGATTTGCGACCGTATTTACATAGAGCTTATTACAGAGAAGAGAAAAGATTTGCTGGATGGTTTGTATACGAAAGAGCAGGAAAAATTTATGAAGTCCATGAAAAATTTCCCTTCTATCATCCGTACCGAATATGCCTACGCGCTGCTCGGCACACAGGATATAGAAAAGGCCGGGAAGTTCAAAGCGCTTTTTGAAAAATGCGCAAAAACTTATCCTTATCCAAATGAGGTGCAGTCTGAACGTGAGCTGATGGAAATTGCGGAAGGCAAAGGTTGAGGGCAAGGCGCTTTAGAATGAAAAAGCGCTCTTATAAATTTCTACGGTAAACGCATGAAAAATAAATAAAAGTAAAAAATCGACGAGTGATGTATTA
>JAMPHJ010000028.1 GCA_023663465.1 Muribaculaceae bacterium
TTTGGCATAATCGTGTAATCTTTGACTTTCTTTACTCTGAATACTGGCATAATAGGCTTGTCCTTTCTTTTCGCGCGAAAGCATAAGTACACAGCTTTGAGGAAAGTGGGTATGCGTCTTAGTGATTGTATTTTGTGTGTTCCGATTTACTACAATCTTCCCGATTTGCTTCACCGAATCTCTGGAAATGCACGACTTCTCTTGCACGCAGGAATTTAATTGGTTCGCAGACATCCGGGTCGTCTTGTACGAGGCGCAGGATATTGTCGTAGGTCAGGCGGGCCTTCTGTTCAGCCGCCATATCTTCCATCAAATCCGTAATGATATCCCCTGTAGACTGGAACTGCGCCGCGCTAAACGGGAAACCGCCTGCGGATTGCGGCCAGACGCCGATGGTGTGGTCTACATAGTAATTGGCAAAGCCGGAGTTTTCAATTTCTTCCATAGATAAATTTTTGGTAAGCTGATGGATGATGGTAGCGACGATTTCAAGGTGCGCCAGCTCCTCTGTACCAATATCCGTCAACACCGCAGCAACTTCCCGATAAGGTGCGGCATAACGCTGCGACAGATATCTCATGGAAGCGCCCATTTCCCCATCGGGACCGCCGTACTGGCTGATGATAGCCTGTGCCAGCATCGCATTTGAATTGGCAATATTCACCGGGAACTCTAATCTTCTTTCATAATTCCACATTAATTACATCCTCCTTCCCAAGGCATGGGTAATGTCGCCCAGGTCCATTCTTTATCAGGAGAGACGTCGGCGTCTGCAACGGTAAGAGGACCAAATTTAGATGCATATTCGCGCATCGCCTGATTTTGCATATGGGCATAATGTTTCAGATAGTCAACCGCCTCTACATCATCCGGGTGCGTATCCAGATATTCATTCATTTCTACAACAACGAAACCGATGAGGTCGATTTGGTGGAGCAGTCTTTCCTGCTCAGTACGGAAATTTCTTGTCATTTACAACATCTCCTTCCTGAAAACGGTTTGTTTAACTCTGGAAAGATAGTCCCGTTTAAGAGAGCCTCATCCAAATCTTCATAGATGTGGGTCAGACGCTGCCACGGTACATATGCCATAGCGACAGGGAATCTGTCAAAATCTTCGTTAAAACGATAGTCTTTCATTTTCATAGATTTCCTTTCTTTTTTCAGACCATAAACATACAGAATAACGATTACAATCTGAAATTTATCATAAAAGATTTATAATGATTTTACTAATATCATATGATATAATTGGTTTCGTGTGTTTATGAAAAGCAGAATTTTTGACAGAAAATTTTATCCATCAAGGACACAATTATTTCACAATTCCGAAAACTTAAAGACACAAATTTCCTTTATAGTGAATTGATTAAGGAATCGTATGAATGTGCTCGAAGGGAGGTCTTACGTTTGATAAAAGTAGAGAATCTGGTGAAAAAATATGGAAATCATGTTGCAGTAGATCATTTATCTTTTGAAGTGGAAAAGGGACAGATTTATGGCTTCTTGGGGCCAAATGGCGCCGGGAAAACAACGACGATGAATATGATGACGGGATATCTGGCGCCTACAGAGGGAACGGTAAAAATCTGCGGGTTTGATATTATGACGCAGCCGGAAGGCGCCAAAAAGCATATCGGTTATCTGCCGGAAATTCCACCCCTTTATCCAGATATGACGGTGTCAGAATATCTGCGGTTCGTGGCGGAGTTAAAGAAAGTGTCAAAAAAGGAGCGGCAAGGACAGATTGAGGAAATCATGCAGACGCTTGGGATTTTAGATGTGGCGAATCGTCTGATTAAGAATTTGTCGAAAGGATATAAACAAAGAGTTGGTCTGGCACAGGCCATCATAGGATATCCCGATGTGATTATTCTGGATGAACCGATGGTCGGTCTGGACCCGAAGCAGATTCATGAAATCCGGGAATTGATTAGGAACCTTTCCCAGAACCATACGATTATTTTAAGTTCCCATATCTTAACGGAAATCAGCTCTCTATGCGACCATATCATCATCATTTCCCACGGAAAACTGGCGGCAAGCGATTCGCCCGCGGGTCTGCAGGGCTTGATGAAGAAGTCGGTAGAGATTGAAATGAGTGTATCCGGGACGAGAGAAGAGGCGGAGGAGCTGCTTGCCGGGATAGAGCATATCGACTCTTATACGTTTGAAGAGGCGGAAGAAGAAAATAGCATCCAGATAAGGATTGTGACAGAGGAGCAGGCGGATATTCGCAAAGAATTATCAATCAGGTTTACCAGTGGCGGAATGCCTGTTTTATCCATGAAAAAAGTAGAAAAGTCGTTGGAAGATATTTTCCTGCAACTGACGGATACTGAGGCAGAGGCAGCCAAAGCAGAAGAATCAGAGGCAGCAAAAACTGAAGCATCACAAACCGAGTCAGAACAGGAAGAAAGCAGAGTGGAATCAGAAGCAGAAGAAAGCACATCGGATAGTAACGAAGAAATAGAAGAGCAGGAGGAAGAAGCGGATGATAGCAATTTATAAAAGAGAAGTTCAGTCATTTTTTCATTCCATGATTGGATGGCTTTTTCTGGCGGTTACTTTATTTATTCAGGGGCTTTATTTTACGGTCTATAATATCGTATACGGATATCCGAATACGTCGGTAGTCTTGCAGGGAGCGCTTTTTATCTTTCTGATGATGATGCCGATTCTGACGATGAGAAGTATCGCGGAAGACAGAAAACTCAAAACGGATCAGTTGATTCTTACAGCGCCCGTAACGGTTGGCAGGATTGTGCTTGGAAAATATCTGGCGTTGTTGACCGTTTTTGCGGTTCCTGTCGTCATCATCGGGGTAACGCCGCTTTTGTTATCTTTTACCGGTTCTTTTCAGATGGCGGTATCCTATACTGCGCTGCTTGGATTTATTCTGTATGGCGCGCTGGCGCTAGCAATCGGTTTATTTCTCTCGTCTTTGACGGAAAATGTAGTTATTGCGGCAGTGCTAGCGTTCGTGGTCTTGTTTCTCGGATATATGATGTCGGGACTGTGCAGTCTGATTTCGACGACGGGAAATGTCTTGACACGGGCGCTTAGTGCGTTTGATATGGTGGGAAGGTTCGATGAAATGGCGGGCGGCAGTCTTTATGTGCCTTCCGTGGTCTATTATCTTTCCTTGATTTTTTTTCTGCTGTTTTGTACGAAGCAGTCCATCCAGAAGCGTCGATACGGAGTATCTGGTAAAGGGAAAAAAGTGGGTGTGTGTAATCTGTCTGCTGTAATAGCGGCATTAGTGTTGACTATATTGGTCAATGTCGGAGTAGGAATGCTTCCAGGAAAGTTTCTCTCTTTTGATATGACGACGAATAAATTGTATACCTTAACAAAAGATACCGAAAATTTTGTGAAGGGATTGTCGGAGGATTTGACGATTTATGTGCTTGCCAGCGAAAGCGGCATGGATAGTAATTTAGATAAAATGATTCGGAAAATAGAAACATTATCGGAGCATATCACAGTTAGCTATGTGGACCCGTCAGTCAATCCTCTTTTTTATTCTAATTATACGGAAACGGCGCCGAGCAGCAATAGCCTGATTGTAACAGGACCGCAGAGGAGCCGGGTAATTGATTACAACGATATTTATGTGTATGAAATGGATTATGCTTCTTATCAGAGCCAGATTACCGGATATGATGGGGAAGGTCAGATTGTATCAGCGTTTGCCTATGTTACTACGGACGATATGCCCCGGATTTATGGAATTACCGGGCATGGGGAATTGGCATTGGAAGGGCAATTTGAACAGGCAGTCCAGAAAGAGAATGTAGAATATCAAGAGCTTTCTCTTCTGACTGTCGAAGAAATACCAGAAGATGCACAGGCAATTATTCTGAATGCACCTACGGCGGATTATTCTTCGGACGATGCAGATAAAGTATTGGCTTTTCTGGAAAAAGGGGGAAATGCGGTCATCATTCCCACATGGACGGGGGAAAGTATGCCTAATTTTGAACGAATTCTTGCATACTATGGCGTTTCTATCGAGGAAGGAATGATTGTGGAGGGGGATAACAGTAAATACTATTCCAATCCTTTCTGTCTGTTTCCGCAGATTAACTATGATGAGTTGACGGTGAGTGTTTTTGACGCCGCAGTTTTTGCGCCTTTTACCCAGGGAATTATCTATGATGAGGAAACCCAGGACATATCCTATGTTCCTCTTCTTGAGACGAGCGAGGCATCTTATAGCAAGGTAGATGTGGAAACGGCGACAGATTATACGAAATCTGAGGAAGATATTGACGGTCCCTTCGTCATTGCGCTAAAGGCGGAAAAGAATGTGCAGGATAATGCAGTGTCTGATGTGGTGATTGTAGCGACAGAGCAGATGTTCTCAGAAAGCGCGGATAGTGTTGTGCCCGGAAATAATCTGAAACTGTTTGGAAATGTGATAAGTTCTCTTGTGGAGCATGAAAGCTCCATCCTGATTCCGGTTAAATACTATGACGCCAATCTTCTGTCATTCCGGGCGCGGACGTGTATTGTTATCGGCGTTTTGACGATTCTTGTCATGCCGGTGGCATCTCTGGCGGTGGGATTTGTAATCTGGTTTTTAAGGAAAAGACGATAATGTCCGTCGGATGGAACGCTACAATAGAACCGCGTCAATGGGAGTCAATGGCAGCACTCGATGAACCCCTCGATTTTCTTCTTGATTTCCCTCTAAGTTTGTGTAAAAATGATAGTGCGGGTTTTGGATTAGAGAAGACGATTGAGAAAGGTTGTTGCACATATGAGAGGAATCGATACACAGGTTCGTAAGAACAGACGCCGGATTTTTAAAGAAGTGGCAAATCTGGCGTATCAATCGGAAAATTTAAAAGATGATATTGAGGCGCTGCCTTATAAAATAGTGGATTATGATGAGTCGGAGTATGAGAGTATCTATCGCGAACGGGCGATTGTGCGCGAGCGGATCCGGCTGGCAATGGGATTGTCGCTGCGCCCGGAAAATCAGCCGGTGCACTTAACCCAAGGGCTAGAAGAGAGTAACATTGCAGAAAAATACTATGAACCGCCGCTTATGCAGGTCATTCCGTCGGCATGTAACGCCTGCCCGGAGAATCGTTATGAAGTAACGGATAAGTGTATGGGCTGCGTGGCGCACCCGTGCAGGGAAGTGTGTCCAAGGGGCGCTATTTCCATGAAAAACGGACACTCCATCATCGATCAGGATAAGTGTATAAAATGTGGTAAATGTAAGGCGGTATGCCCTTATGATGCCATATCCCATCAGGTAAGGCCCTGTGCCGGAGCATGCGGGGTGAACGCTATTAAAAATGATGAAAAGGGCAGGGCGGTCATTGATAATGATTTGTGCGTATCCTGCGGACAGTGTATGGTGAATTGTCCGTTTGGGGCAATTGCCGATAAATCCCAGATTTTTCAGTTGATTCGCGCGCTACAGTCGGGACAGAAGATTATTGCGCAGGTTGCGCCCGCATTTGCAGGACAGTTTGGAGCGGATGTAACGCCGGATATGTTAAAGACAGCGTTAAAACAGCTAGGCTTTTATGATGTATACGAAACGGCAATCGGAGCGGATATGGGCGCTATTGCAGAGGCGGAGCACTATGCGAAAGAAGTAGCGACGGGAAATGTGCCATTTAGCCTGACTTCCTGCTGTCCATCCTGGTCAGTGCTTGCGAAGAAGTTTTTCCCGGAAACGATTGATAAGATTTCCAATGCGCTGACGCCTATGGTGGCGACGGCGAGAGTGATTAAAAAGGACCACCCGGATGCAAAAGTGGTATTCGTGGGTCCCTGTGCTTCTAAGAAACTAGAAGCATCCAGACGGACGATTCGTTCGGATGTGGATTTTGTGATTACCTTTGAAGAGCTTGCCGGTATGTTTGAGGCAAGGGGCATTCTTTTAAAAGAGATACAGGCGTTGGATGAAATGGCGGGAGCAACCGGTGCGGGGCGCGGCTATGGCGTTGCCGGTGGCGTTGCAAATGCGATTGAAGAATGCGTCAGGGAATATTACCCGGATGTGGAAGTGAATATCGAACATGCGGAAAGCCTTTCTGAGTGCAGGAAGATGCTGATGCTTGCCAAGGCGGGGAAAAAGAATGGCTGTCTGATAGAAGGCATGGCATGTCCGGGCGGCTGCGTTGCAGGAGCGGGAACCAATATTGCGATTCCACAGGCCACAAAGGCAGTAGGCAGTTTCAAGGCGGCGGCGAAACAGAGGATTCCCGATTTAAAGGAATAAAAATTTAAAGGAATAAAATAAGAAAGGATTAAGGATAGTTACGAAGATGCAGAAAATCAGAACCAGATATGCGCCGAGTCCGACAGGGCGTATGCATGTGGGAAATTTGCGGACGGCGCTTTATGCGTATTTAATTACCAAGCATGAAGGCGGCGACTTCATTTTGCGGATTGAAGATACGGACCAGGAGCGTTATGTGGAAGGCGCAGTTGACATTATTTACCGCACACTGGAAAATACAGGGCTGATTCCCGATGAAGGACCCGATAAGGACAAAGGCGCAGGACCTTATGTGCAGAGTGAGAGACAGGCGCAGGGTATTTATTTAAAGTATGCAAAGGAACTTATCGATAAAGGAGAAGCTTATTATTGTTTCTGCGATAAAGAGAGACTGGCTTCCCTGACAAGAGAGGTAGCAGGCAAAGAAATTAACGTCTACGACAAACATTGTCTGCATTTGTCCAAAGAAGAGATTACAGAAAAGTTAAAAAGCGGTATGCCCTATGTTATCAGGCAGAATAATCCGACGGAAGGAACGACAGTATTCCATGATGATATTTATGGGGATATTTCCGTGGATAATGCAGAATTGGACGATATGATTCTGATAAAGTCTGACGGATTTCCGACCTATAATTTTGCCAATGTGGTTGACGATCATCTGATGGGGATTACGCATGTGGTCAGGGGAAACGAATATCTTTCTTCCTCACCGAAATATAACCGGCTTTATGAGGCGTTTGGCTGGGAAGTGCCCAAATATATTCATTGTCCGTTGATTACGGATGAAGAACATCAGAAATTGTCCAAACGTTGTGGGCATTCTTCTTATGAAGATTTGATTGAGCAGGGCTTTTTGTCGGAAGCGATTGTCAATTTTGTTGCACTGCTGGGCTGGAGCCCGGAAGGAACGGAAGAAATTTTTACCTTGGAGCAGTTGGTGGAAAAGTTTGATTACCGCCATATTTCCAAGTCCCCTGCGGTATTTGACTATACCAAACTCAAATGGATGAACGGGGAATATATGAAGGCGATGGAATTTGATAAATTTTATCAGATGGCGGAGCCTTATTTGAAACAGGCGCTTACAAGGAAGCTGGATTTGCCTAAAATTGCCGCAATGGTGAAGACGAGAATTGAAATTTTCCCGGATATCCCGGAAATGGTGGACTTTTTTGAAGAACTTCCAGAATATGATGCGCAGTTATATGCCCATAAGAAGATGAAAACGAGTCAGGAATCTTCCTTAGAAGTGTTGACGGAACTGCTGCCTATTTTAGAGGCGCAGGAAGATTACAGCAACGACGCCCTCTATGGGATTTTGACGGAGTATGTGGAAAAGAAAGGCTGTAAAAACGGCTATGTGCTTTGGCCAGTGAGAATCGCCGTATCCGGGAAGCAGATGACGCCGGCGGGCGCGACGGAAATTATGGAAGCGCTGGGCAAGGAAGAGTCTCTTGACAGGATTAGAAAAGGAATCGAGAAATTACAAAATGTCTGAATTGATGATGAATCCGATACAGGAAAAAGCAATTAAATTCGCTGCCGGTAGTATGCAGGTTCTTGCAGGACCCGGCAGCGGTAAAACGTTTGTGATTACACAGCGTATCCGATATCTGATAGAGCAGCATGGAGTGGAGCCTTCCGACATTCTGGTGATTACTTTTACCAAGGCGGCGGCAAACGAAATGAAACAGCGGTTTTATAAATTAATGGCGGGGACGCGGCCGCCTGTCAACTTCGGTACTTTTCATGCAATCTTTTATCATATCTTGAGACAGACCGCCCAATATCGGCAGTTTACCCTGATTACCGAAACTGAAAAACGAAAACTGTTGCTGCATCTTTTAAAGATGCCCTCATCGCTGCTTTTTACCGGGCATGAGAAAATAGACGCCCTGCTTACGCTTATCAGCCGGATGAAGAATGATGGGGAATCTATGGAATCCTTTTCCCCGGGCTTATTTACCCGTGAGGAATTTCTGGAAATATATGAAAATTACAAACAATTCATGATAGAATGGAAGAAGATAGATTTTGACGATATGGGACTGCTGTGTCTGGAATTGTTTCAAAAGAACCCGGACATTTTGACAACATGGCAGAAAAGCTACCGGTATATTCTGATAGATGAATTTCAGGATATCAATCCTATGCAATACCGGATTATCCGGCAGATTGCCGCGCCGGAGGACAATCTTTTCATCGTTGGGGATGACGACCAGTCCATTTATGGCTTCCGCGGAGCGAGACCGGATATCATGAAACAGTTTTTAGAAGATTATCCCAAGGCGCAGCAGCTTCTTTTAGATGTGAATTATCGTTGCCACGAGCAGATTGTAGAAAGTTCCCTACAGGTTATTTGCCAAAATAAGAATCGTTTTGAGAAAAAAATCTGCGCGGCACACGCCAAGGGCGCAGGCATGGCGCTTAGACCGTTTCTCTGTCAGGAAGAGGAGTATGATGCGCTATTAAAAGACTGGAAAGAGACGCTGCAAAAAGACGGCGCAGCGAGTCTGACCGGGAAAGCGGTTATCTACCGGACGAATTACGAATGCGGTCTGCTGGCAGAAAAACTTCTAATAAACGGGATTCCGTTCACCATGAAAGAATCCCTGCGAAGTCCTTACGACCATTTTGTTATCAAAGATATTCTTGCCTATCTGGAGTTTGCAAACGGCAACAGGAGCCGGGAAATTTTTCATCTGTTTATGAACAGACCCTTGCGGTATTTTAGAAAAGACTGCGCCGTGAAAAATCCCGTGACGCTGCAGGGGCTGCTTTCTTATTATAAGGACCGCCCCGACATGCAGGAAAGTGCGAAGAAGTTATTTGGAGATTTGGCGCGGATTGGGAACATGCGTCCCTATCTGGCAATCCACTATATCAGACAGGCGGTTGGCTACGACGAATATCTGAAGCAGAATTATGACGCCGGGGCAAGGGATAAGCTATTTCAGATAGCCGATGATTTCCAGAAGCTTGCCAGACGATATCAGACATTTCAGGAGTTGAATGACTACATCAGTCAATGCGAAGAACTTTTTCGACGGAAGAAGGCGGAAGGGGACAGGGAAGCAGAAAAAAGGAAGGCAGGAAAAGAAGCGGAAAATGCACCGTCAGGAATACAGCTAATGACTATGCACGCGTCTAAAGGGCTGGAATTTGATACCGTTTACCTGCCAGACATCAACGAAGGAAAAATGCCAACCAGACAGGCGGCGGCTCAATCGCTGGAAGAAGAACGTCGTATGCTTTATGTGGCGATGACGCGGGCGAAGAAGGAGCTGCAGATTCTTTACTGTGTCAAAAAGGATGGAAGGGATATGCCGTCGAGGTTTTTAGAGCCTGTTTTACAGGCGGCGGAAAAGAAGGAATAGAGAGAATAGAAGGAATAGAGAGAATAGAAGGATTAGAAAGATTAAGGAAAAGGGGTGTTTTCAATGTACAAAGTTATCATTTGTTTTCTTGCAGGAATCGGCGCGGGGCTGGGAACCGGATTTGCCGGTATGAGCGCGGCGGCGGTCATCAGTCCGATGTTAATTACGTTTCTGGGGCTTCCGGCTTATGAGGCGGTCGGCATCGCCCTTGCAAGCGATGTGTTGGCAAGCGCCGTCAGCGCTTATACTTATGGGAAAAATAAGAATTTAGATGTCAAAAACGGTCTCGTCATGATGATTACGGTACTGCTATTTACGCTTTTTGGGAGTTTTATCGCCAGCCTTGTGCCCAATAGGACGATGGGAAATTTCTCTGTTTTTATGACGCTGCTTCTGGGCATTAAGTTTATCGTTAAGCCGGTTATGACGACCAGGGAATCTATGGAGTCTGTAAGTGGTAAGAAGAGGATTGTCCAGTCTGTAATCAGCGGGATGGTAGTAGGTTTTATCTGTGGTTTTATCGGTGCGGGCGGGGGCATGATGATGCTCTTATTATTGACCGGCGTTTTGGGATATGAGTTAAAGACTGCGGTGGGAACCAGCGTTTTCATTATGGCGTTTACGGCATTTACAGGGGCTGTGAGTCATTTTGTCATCGGCGGTATGCCCGATATAAGCTGTCTGATTCTCTGCGTACTGTCCACATTGCTATGGGCGAGGATTGCCGCAAGATTTGCCAATAAGGCGAGCGCGCTTACCTTGAACCGGGTTACGGGGGTTGTGCTTGCGATTTTGGGGGCGGGGATTTTGATTGTTAATTTTGTGAAATAAGAAATGGTGTGGGAATGGATTTTTTCGTTAGCGGGGGGGCAGAGCAGACAAAAATCCCGCGAAGGCGCGCTTTCGCTCCGTGAAAAACGCAGCGGTACTAAGCTCAAAAGCCGCGTTGCGTCTTTTTCGCTAAGTGCCGGCGTTTTTCAAGGACCTTCGCGGGATTTCTGTCTGCTCTGCCAGTCCAACGGTGAAGGAATGGGTGAAAAGCCTTAAAATTAAAATAAGAAATGAAAATATACGTTGAATCCATTTGGGTTATTTTGTAGAATAATTATATGGTATCTGGCTATTTTTTAGAATGTAGCAACTTTTGACCTTACGATACCGGAAAGGAATTTTATTATGAAAGAAACGAATGGGAAAAATAACAATCCTATTAACGATGATGATGTAACGACGGAAGCAGACGGGGCTTTAGAAGAGATGACCGTAGAATTGGACTTAGAAGATGGCGGTCGCGTTTCCTGCGCCATCGTTACAATTCTTACCGTATCCAATCAAGATTATATCGTACTTATGCCCTTAAATGAAAGCGGCGTCAGTGAAAATGGCGAAGTATGGTTCTATCGCTATTTTGAGGATAAAAACGACCCAAACCAGGAACCGAATCTGGAATATATTGACGATGACGATGAATTTGAAGCCGTAGAAGAAGCTTTCGATGAATACTTAGATTCCGTAGAATTTGACGAACTCATCGACGATACTGAGGGATAAGACCGCAGTTGCGGTTCTTATTCCGAAAATCCTTCCCGTCCACTCGTTACCGTAGACAGGCAGAGCAGACAGAAATCCCGCAAAGGCCCTTGAAAAACGCCGGCACTTAGCGAAAAAGACGCAACGCGGCTTTTGAGCTTAGTACCGCTGCGTTTTTCACGGAGCGAAAGCGCGCCTTTGTGGGATTTCTGTCTGCTCTGCCGCCCACCAACAAATTTCCGGTTGCATTTCCGTTTTCTTGCATTCAAGGTATGGTAAAAAATGATTTTTTGTGTTATACTAACAACGTATACGCTTAATAGATAGTTTCACGATGCACATATAGAAACGCATTGTGGTGCATGGACACAGTTAACGACACAAGAGAATAATCCGGAGGTTTTCATGCAGAAATCTTTTCATGTGGCAAATTCGTCGATTTACCCTTTAGGTGTATGTTTTATCCCGGAAGGTTTACATATATCTGCGGTCTGCGAGGAGCATACGGACTGCGGCATTATTTTATATGATAGAAGACATAAAGAAGGCATTAGGATTCCATTTCCGCCAGATGGCAGGAAAGGGAATATCTGCGCCATGCTTTTAGAAGGATATCAGGACAGAGATTGTTCGTATCTTTTTTACCAAGGTGAGCGCATTTTTCAAGATGAGTATGCTTTTGCGTTGAAAAACGAACGAAAATACGGCGAGGAAAAGGAGCCATTATCCCGCTGTAAAGTATTGGACCATACCTATCATTGGGAAGGGGATAAGGCGCCTCTGATTCCGTTTGAAGAGAGCATTTTTTATCTGCTTCATGTGAGGGGATTTACGAAACACCGTACTTCCGGCGTACAGGCCAAAGGAACCTATGCGGGGATTGTAGAAAAAATTCCCTATCTGCAGGAGCTGGGCATTACAGCCGTTTTATTGATGCCCGCTTATGAGTTTGACGAGGTGTTAAAAGAGGATAAAGAGCCTTTGAGCATGGAACAGATGGCGAGTTCTTATCGGGAATTGCAGGAGGAAACAGAGCCAGAAAAACCGCGTCTTAATTATTGGGGATACCAGGAAGGATTATATTTTCTGCCCAAATACAGTTATGCTTACGGAAAAGACGCCGTAACGGAATTTAAAGATATGGTAAAAGCTTTGCATCGGCAGGGAATCGAAGTCATGATGCAGTTTTATTTTCCGCCCACCGTCAGTTATGCGAAGATGCTGGATATTTTAAAGCACTGGGTTTTAGAGTACCATATTGACGGTTTTCATTTGATGGGGGCGGATATTCCCATGCATATGCTCCGCAAAGAGCCTTTATTTGCCGAGACGAAGCTGATTGGGGAAAAAGACGATTATTCCCCTGTACCCGGCGGCTATGGGAGCGAGGATAAGGAAAGACATTCTAAGTATCGTAATTTCGGCTTTATGAACGACATGTTCTTATACGACATGCGGAAAGTTTTAAAAGGCGACGCCAACATGCTCGACAGACTGATTTATCTATGCAAAAAGAATGCCGCAGATAAGGGCGTTGTAAACTGTATCGCCAGACAGGATGGCTTTAGGCTATGTGACTTAGTTTCCTATAACGAAAAGCATAACGAGGCAAATGGGGAAGGCAATGAGGACGGAAATACAGAAAATTTCAGTTGGAATTGCGGTGTGGAAGGAAAGACGAAAAAGAAGAATATCCTCTCGCTGCGAATGCGCCAGATGAAAAATGCGCTGACTTTTGTGATGATTTCCCAAGGGACACCGCTTCTCTATGGCGGCGATGAATTTGCCAATACGCAGGAAGGAAATAATAATCCCTATTGTCAGGACAATTCTATCTGTTGGATTAAGTGGAATCTTTTGAAAACCAATGAGGAGCTTTTCCAGTATACGAAAGAATTGATTGCGCTGCGGAAAGCCCATTCCATTCTGCATATGGCCGCACCCTTGAAAGGGTTAGATTACCGTTCTTTGGGTTATCCAGATATTTCTTTTCACGGGCAGGAAGCCTGGATACCGAGGATTACGCCGGAAAGCAGAAGCCTTGGAATCCTGTTTTGTGGCAGTTATGGAAAAGAGAACGATGAAAAAAATGGGACTTTATTATATATCGGCGTCAATATGCACTGGGAGGCAAAAACTTTCGGACTCCCGCAGATAGCAAAGGATAAAAAATGGACAAAGGTTTTATCCACGGATAGTAAAGAAGCGAAAACGAGTGAGGAAGAAGAGATTACCCAGAGAATTGTGATTCCGCCCCGCACGATTCATA
The DNA here is from genome assembly GCA_023663465.1 of Muribaculaceae bacterium. Taxonomy (GTDB): domain Bacteria; phylum Bacillota; class Clostridia; order Lachnospirales; family Lachnospiraceae; genus UBA3282. Next base: position 13,426 of record JAMPHJ010000028.1, read on the forward strand.
TTTATGTTACCGGGGAAAATGCGGAAGGCAGGCGGAAGGAAAAGTCTGTGACCAGAAAAAAGATTGTTAAAGGAATGAAATGAAGATGAAGATATGGAGTCATTTCAAAACCATCACATATCATAGATATTTAGTCATGTGCGGCTGTTTTAAAGTGGGATTATATAAACAGGGACTGCTGCATGATTTATCCAAGTACTCGCCGTCGGAGTTTTTCGTCGGAGCCAGATATTATCAGGGAAACAGGAGTCCCAATAACGCAGAGCGCGAAGCAATCGGTTATTCCTCTTCGTGGTTGCACCATAAAGGGCGCAATAAGCATCATTATGAGTATTGGATTGATTACAGTATCCGGGATATCAAGGGCGGTATGGCGCCGGCGCCGATGCCGGATAAGTATATCGTGGAAATGCTGATGGATAGGATTGCAGCATGTAAGGTATATCATGGGGAAAAGTATACGCCGCAGGATCCATTGGAGTATTATGAGTCTGGCAAAGAGTACGCACCGTTACAGATGCATGAGAAGACGAGACGGAAACTGGAATTTATGCTGCGGATGCTTGCTGAAAAAGGCGAAGAAGAGACATTTAGGTATATACGCACGCATATCCTAAAGAAAGGAAAATGGAGAAGGCGGCGTAGGGCGAAAAAATAGTAGCAGATAAACGCTCTCTTGCATAAGATATCGTATGAAAAAAAAGAGAGGGTGCTACCTATGAATGCATGGATTATCTTACTGTTTCTGTTGATGAACCGCTCCGGCGACTGCAATACGGATAATGGCTGCGATAGAGAGCCGAATTGCGGCGGGGGCAGAAATCAGGACTTCGGCGGAAGCAGGGAGCGGGACTGTGATAGAGATAGAGACTGCGATTGCGATGACCGCGACCGGGAATCCCGGTTTGAGCCGCGTTTTGAAGCAAGACCGTTTGTTGGCAGGGAAACCTGTGGCTGTGAAGAAAACAACAATGCATAAAGATAACAGATAAAAATAGGGGTGCGGCGGATATGGAAGCTTAAAATTCCATGAATGGTCTGCACCCCTTATTTTTTTGAATATCCTTAGGATATTCCGATTATAATATTCCGATTATCCGTTTGAAGGTTGACGAATAAGATAGCCAATGATAAACTTACTTTTAATGATACGATTTGGAGGCGGTTATATATGATAGACGGAAATAAAGTATTGTTCAGTGGAATGCAGGCAACGGGGAATCTGACGCTCGGAAATTATCTGGGCGCTTTGAAAAACTGGCTGACGCTCTGTGACGAGTATCAGTGTTTTTATTCGGTGGTAGATTTGCACTCCATAACGATTAGACAAGACCCTGCGGAGTTGAGAAAGCGCGCCAGGAATCTTTTGACATTGTATATCGCGGCGGGACTCGACCCTGAGAAAAACTGTATTTATTATCAGTCCCATGTTTCCGGTCATGCGGAGCTTGCCTGGATTCTGAACTGTTTTACCTATATGGGGGAACTAAACCGTATGACGCAGTATAAGGACAAGGCGGCAAAACATGCAGATAATATCAATGCGGGATTGTTTACCTATCCGGTACTTATGGCGGCGGATATCCTGCTTTACCAGGCGGACGTCGTTCCTGTCGGGAAAGACCAGATGCAGCATTTGGAAATCACAAGAGATATCGCGCAACGTTTTAACGCTATTTATGGCGATGTTTTCACGATTCCAGAACCCTATATCGGAAAAGCGGGAGCGAGTATTAAATCTTTACAGAATCCGGAAAAGAAGATGTCAAAATCTGATGAAAATCCGAATGCAAGCATTTATCTGATGGACGATGCGGATACGATTATCCGTAAATTCAAACGCGCTGTAACGGATTCAGAGGCATGCGTGCTTTACCGGGAAGAACAGCCGGGGATTCGGAATTTAATCGATATTTATTGTGCATGTACGGGGAAGACCCCACAGGAAACAGAACGTGAGTTCGATGAAAAAGGATATGGCGAGTTTAAACTGGCGGTTGGCGAATCTGTCGTCGATATTTTAAGACCGTTGCAGGAGCGTTATGAAGAGCTGGGCAAAGATAAAGCCTACATAGATAACATTATCAAATCCAATGCGGAAAAGGCAGGTTACTATGCAGGCAAAACATTGCGTAAAGTCCAGAAGAAAGTGGGCTTTCCAGAGAAAATAAGATAAGGATTATCCCTATCCCTGGAAGGTATCCGTAAAATATCCCGCTGTGGAAACCGGTTCGTTTCCGTCCCGCAGATGTCCGGTATCGCCGACAACCTGCGCACGGAATGCAGCCTTGCCGGGGATACGTTCCTCGGAGGCAAGGACGGTTATGGACGTCGGTGCAATATAGAAGCCGTGGCAAAGCACTGCGGGGGATATCCCAAGCAAATGACTCATCATGACAAAGGTTACGCCGAGATGGCAGAAGATGACGATGGTTGCGTCCTGCTTATCCGGCGTAGCGGTATGGTTTGTCGTGTAATAATTGCGGTATCTTTGATAACCGTATTTATGAAGGATGCCATCAATGCCTGTGCAGACTTCTTCATAAGCGGGCAGGATTTCCGGATTAGAGCGATAGATTTCCGATTCTTTCCAGAGATTTCTATCGTACATCGAGTCAATTTCCGTCCAGTATTCCGGCATAAAATCCCAGGGAACCCCATGTCTGCCGGTAGTCGGGTCTTCGATAGGATAAAAAAATTCTTTCATCCACGGATAAGTAATTGCTTCCCTGTTTAAGCGCTGCAAAGAATAGGAAGCGGTTTCTTTTGCCCGTCCAAGCGGCGAGCAGTAAATGTCTGTGATAGGTTCCCATGTGGCGACTCTTTCAGATAACAGCTTTGCTTCCCGGATTCCTTTTTCTGTTAAAGCGTCTTTTTCATAATTGGGATCCCCATGTCTGATAAATATGATTCTCATGCTAATTCTCCGTTCTTTGTCTAAATTGTCATAAGATGACGATTTTTTCTTTCATGAAAATTTCCGAAAGTTTTAATAGTGTTCTTCCGGTCTTTGTTATATAATAACATAGATATGAAAAAAATGTACAATTTTTCATTATAATAGAAAATGTCCCGACGACGCGGAAGAATGCGGAGCGATTTTCCCAAGATAATCGCATAAGCGATTTTCTTGTAGATAATCGCATAAGCGATTTTCTTGTGGGAAACGGAATGTGGGATACGATGACAGAAGAAGGAGGAACATTATGTTTGGGAAAAAGGAAAACGCCGGGAAAGGGGCGGACAATAGGAATTACAAAAAAACGGCAACGACCATAAAGCTTGTGGTAGTGGCGGCAGTCGTCTTATTTCTTTTTGGCAATTCTTATTATACAATTCAGGAAGAGGAACAGGCAGTCGTGTGTACATTCGGGGCGCCGAAGGCGGTTACGACGCCGGGGCTGCATTTTAAAATTCCATTTATCCAGACGGTGACGAAGGTCAATACGACGATTCAGGGCTTTACCATCGGCTATGCGATGGAAGAAGAAAATACGACGATGGCGGACGCGGAAGATGCAATGATGATTACTTCTGACTATAATTTTATTAACGTGGATTTTTATGCGGCATACCGTGTGACAGACCCGGTAAAAGCATTGTATGCGTCAGAAGACCCGGTAGAAATTTTGAAAAATATCGCACAGAACTGCATCAGAACTACGATAGGCTCTTATACGGTCGATAGCGTCTTAACGACGGGAAAGAATGAAATTCAGGCAAATATCACGCAGATGATTCTGGAAAAATTAGAGACCTATGATATCGGTATCCAGTTAATTAATATTACGATTCAAGATGCGGAACCGCCTACGGAAGAGGTCAGCAATGCATTCAAAGAGGTGGAAACGGCAAAACAGGGAAAAGAGACGGCACTGAATAACGCCAACAAATACCGGAATGAGAAAATCCCAGACGCCGAGGCAAAATCCGATGAGATTTTGCAAGATGCGGAAGCGGCGAAACAGGAGCGTATCAATGAAGCAAACGGTCAGGTGGCGCGGTTTAATTCCATGTATGAGGAATATGTCAAGTATCCAGAAGTGACGAAGAAGAGAATGTTTTATGAAGCAATGGAAAACGTCCTTCCAGATATTAAAGTCGTAATAGAAAGCGCAGATGGGACGACGAGTACGGTATTGCCGTTAGATAGCTTTGTATCTGGAGGCGATTCTTCTGTAAACGACAATGCGCGGCAGGAAAATGACGATACGGAGGAGGAATAAGGCATGTTTAATCAGACAAATATGGGGAATGCAGGAAATACGGGAAACGTAGAGTATGAACGGTTCAATTCCAACGGCACGAAGAAAAGCGCCCCGAGAGAAAAGAAATCCCATAAAGGGATGTGGTTTCTGTTTCTTGTCGTACTGCTTTTTATTATCGGCACAAATAGTATGGTGATTACCAAAGAGAACCAATATAAATTAATCCGGCAGTTTGGCAGGGTGCAGCGAGTCGTTTCAGAGGCGGGACTCAGCTTTAAGGCGCCTTTTATAGAATCTGTAGACGTGATTCCGAACGAGCTTTTATTATATGATTTACCGGCATCGGACGTCATTACTTCCGATAAGAAGTCTATGATTGTAGACAGTTATGTCTTATGGCAGATTCATGACCCGCTGAAATTTGCACAGACACTTAGCTGTTCTGTTGCCAATGCAGAACGGAGAATTGATACGATTGTATACAATGCTACCAAAAATACAATATCTAATATGAAACAGGATGAAGTCATTATGAGCCGTGACGGGAAAATGACGATTACGGTGGAGCAGGAAGATCCCGATACAGTAAACAATGATTTAGAGATTGCGACAGAGACAAAAGAGGTCATTGAGATTACTTCCTTAACAGAGGAAATCATGGCGCAGATTAACCATGTGGAAGACCAGTATGGGATTGAAATTGTAACAGTAGAAGTAAAAAAGCTGGATTTGCCGGACGATAACAAACAGGCGGTCTATACCCGTATGATTTCCGAACGGGAAAATATCGCCGCCCAGTATACGGCGGAAGGAAAATCTCAGGCAAAAATGATTGAAAACACAACGGATAAGGAAGTTGCCATCATGATTTCCGACGCCCAGGCGAAGGCGGAGGCTACGATTGCGGAAGGCGAGGCAGAATACATGCGCATTTTATCCGCCGCTTATTCTGACCCCGAAAAAACGGATTTTTATTCGTTTGTCAGGGCATTGGACGCTTTGGAAGCAAGTATGACAGGGGATAATAAGACCATTATTCTTTCGGATGATTCTCCGATTGCACAGATTTTTAACGGAAGGTATTAAGAGGTTATTATTATGGATATGCAGGCTTTTTTTGCCACGTTAGACGGTTTTTTTGCAGCAAACCAGATTGAGCGGGTGGATTCTTTTTTGTGCGCTTCCTTAGAACAGGCGAAGGAAGAGAAAGATTATGGGGCGTATATTTCAATTTGTAACGAAATGATTGGGTTTTACAGGAGCGTTTCTGATTTTAGAAAGGCTTATGACGCCGCAGAAGACGTGCTGCTTCTGATGGAAGAGTTACAGCTTGATAGAACGGAACATTTTGCGACGACGCTGCTCAATACGGCGACCGCTTACCGGGCGGCGGGAAATTATGAACAGGCGTATACTTATTACAGACAGGCGCTGCAGATTTACGAAGGGCTGATTGCGCCGGATGATTACCGGTATGCAGGACTCTATAATAACATGAGCATCCTTTTAGAAAAAATGGGACGCGATGAAGAAGCCATCCAGTGCGCCGAAAAAGCGCTTGTTATCATTGAGAAGATGGAAAATGGGGAAATGGAAACCGCCACGACGCTGACCAATCTTGCCCTGCTTTGTTTCAAAGTGTCAAAATACCAGGATGCGCAGAAATTGTTGGAAAGGGCGCTTGCGCTGTTTGAGCAGAGCGGGGATACGACGGATGCCCATTACAGCGGTGCACTGGCAGGTATCGGTGAGGCATACTATCGTATGGGTGAATACGACAGGGCGCTAGAATCCTACGAGAAAGCCTTGCAGGAAGTGGAGAAGCATTTTGGAAGGAACGAAAGCTATGCCATTTTATGCGAGAATTGTGCGGCGGTCTGCGAAGCGCTTGGGAAAAAGGAAAAGCAGAGAGAATATCTGGATATTGCCACAGAGAGTAAAGTGAAAATAGAACAGGCAGAAGTATAGGGCGAAAATCAGAGATTTTTCATGGATGAAATTGATTCATCTTGCAAATATTGTGTCTTACGACTACAAATGTCGCAGGCTGAGTAAGAATGAGAGGATAAAGGAGTTTAGGAAAAGGGTGAAAATGAAAGGACTGGAACTGTCCAGACGATACTATGAGACCTATGGAAAGGCGATGCTGGCACAGTTTCCGGCATTAAAGGCGGAATTTGCAGTCGGTCTGGTGGGGCGCGGCTCGGAATGTTTTGGATTTGATGACGAGCTTTCCAGAGACCACGATTACGGTCCTTCCTTTTGTATCTGGCTGCGAAAGGAAGTCTATGAGCAGTATGCAGGGCAGATCCAGGCGGCTTATGATGAGATGCCTGGTGAATTTATGGGATATCCTGCCCGCAGGATGGAAGAGACGGGACAGGGGCGAATCGGCGTTCTTTGTCTGGAAGATTTTTATTATGGGATTCTTGGCACGGATCATGTGCCCCGTTCCAACAGGGAGTGGTTAGCGTTACAGGATGAAAACCTTGCCACAGCGATAAATGGGGAAGTATTTGAAGACCGGCTAGGTCTCTTTAGTCAGATTCGAGAGGGACTGTCGGCTTATTACCCGGAAGATGTGAGAATCAAGAAAATCGTGGCGCGGATGGCCAAGGCGGCGAGAGCCGGACAGTACAACTATGCCAGAGCCATGCGCAGGGGCGAACGGGTTGCCGCGGAATTGGTCATACAGGAGTTTGTGAGGGAAAGCATGTCGTTGGTTTATTTATTGAATCGCAGATATGCGCCTTTTGACAAATGGATTCATAGGGGTATGAAACAATTGCCTTCTTGTGCAGAAATCGGGGATATGCTAGGTTTACTTTATCAGGTGGAAAAGCCGGAAAGCGCCTGGGATGCAGAGCAATGTGCAGCAAACGGCGCACTATGGGATATGGGCGGTCTGAATATGCAGGATGGAAGGGTGTTGATTATAGAAGCGGTCTGTAATGTGATTGTCCAGGAATTGAATGCCCAAGGGCTGTCGGATATGACGGATAATTTTCTACAGAATCATCTTGGGATAGTAACAGCCAGGATACAGGATGAAGATTTGAAAAAAATGCAGTTTTTAGAAGGATAATGTTGAAACATATGTTCGGATGTAGTATGATGGAAACAGAGAAAAAACGATGGGTGACGAGGGCGGATTTATGGATGATATCGGGCATTCTGGTTTTGGCGTTAGTTCTGTTGTTGTTTTTCCATAGAAATCGGATGCCGGGGGAATATGCCCGGATTTCTTACGATGGGGATATTATCTTACAGATTCCGCTTGCACAGAGTGGTGAGCATTATTATCTTTTGACAGAAGAAGCGGCTTATGCGAATAAGAAAGGAACAGACGGCAGCGCAGCGTGGGCAGATGAAAAAGAATTTCAGACCGTTATTCGAGAAATATCCAAGGAGGAGCTGCAGCCGGCTGCATTTTTAGAAATTACCGATAAGGCAGCGCATTATAATGTGATTTTATGCCAGAACGGGGAAATAGCGATGCTGCAGAGCAGTTGCCCGGATCAAATTTGTGTGCGCCATCGCGTTATCTCGGCGGCGGGAGAAAATATTATTTGTCTGCCACATAAAATAGTGGTGGATATTTTCGGGGAAAAAGAAGGGACGTTGGATGCAACCGCCTATTGAGGATGAAGGGACAGTGTAATGAAAAAGAAAATGATTATTCTCGGTTTTTTGTTGGCGGTGTCCATGATTTTATCCTATATAGAATCCATTTTTCCGCTTGCTATAGGGATTCCGGGTGTGAAGCTGGGTCTGCCCAATCTGATTGTGGTGCTTTTGTTATTCGTCTATGGCGGCAGGGAAGCTTTGACGGTAAATATTCTTAGGATTGTACTGACTGGCTTTTTATTTGGTAATTTATATGCTATTTTTTATGCACTATCAGGGGCGGTATGTAGTTTTGGGATAATGCTTTTATTCCAGAAAACAGGACGCTTTTCCATCATCGGCATCAGTGTTGGCGGCGGTGTTTTTCACAATATAGGGCAGTTACTCGTCGCGATGGCAGTGGTAGAAACTTTTGCACCGGCATTTTATTTTCCTTTTTTATTGTGCGCCGGCGTTTTTACAGGTTTTGTAATCGGGATTGTGGCGAAGCGCGTTTTGCCATATTTAGAGCGGATTGCGAAAATGCAGGAATAGATAAGATAGCGAAAAGAAAGGCATGGTTATTTTAAATGTACGCTTATTTGAAGGGAACGGTAGAAGAAATCACGGAAGATAATCTGGTTTTAGAAGTGAATCAGATAGGCTATAATATCAGGATTTCTGGAAGAACCGCTAGTTTATTAGGGGAAATTGGAAGCTTCGTGAAAATCTATGTCTATACGCTTGTCAGGGAAGATGCGTTTCTTTTATATGGCTTTCTGACAAGGGACGATTTGTACCTTTTCAAGAAATTGATTACGGTCAACGGGATTGGTCCGAAAGGCGGACTTGCCATTTTGTCGGTGATGAGCGCGGACGAGCTGCGTTTTGCGATTCTTGCAGGCGATGCGAAAGCCATTGCCAAAGCGCCGGGGGTGGGCATCAAGACTGCAGAGCGCCTGATTCTGGATTTGAAGGACAAGATATCGTTAGAAGATGTCGTAGGGAATACAGGAACGCCTTCTTCGGCGGCGTTGTCCGACGGGGAAGCCCTAAAGGAGCGAAATGAAGCGATTGAAGCGCTTGTAGCATTGGGATATGGCGCTTCGGAAGCTTTAAGGGCCGTGAAACAGGTGCCAGTGACAGAGGATACCGGTGTAGAGGAAATCTTAAAGGCGGCATTAAAGCATATGATATAGAAACGGGAGCATAGTTATAGAAATGGCAAACAGGGTAATTGAAACAAACATAACGGAAGAAGACAGTAAAATAGAGGGCTCCCTGCGTCCGCAGACACTGGATGACTACATCGGTCAATCTAAGATAAAGGAAAATCTCAAGGTGTATATTGAGGCGGCAAAGCAGCGAAAGGACGCTTTAGACCATGTGTTATTCTACGGTCCCCCCGGACTTGGAAAAACGACTCTGGCGGGGATTATCGCAAATGAGATGGGCGTCCATATGAAAGTGACCAGCGGACCGGCGATTGAGAAACCGGGGGAAATGGCGGCTATTTTGAATAATTTACAGGAAGGAGATCTTCTGTTTGTGGATGAGATTCACAGGTTAAACAGGCAGGTGGAAGAAGTTTTGTACCCGGCGATGGAGGATTTTGTCATTGATATTATGATTGGAAAGGGCGCGTCGGCGCGTTCCATCCGGCTTGAACTGCCACATTTTACCCTGGTTGGCGCCACGACGAGGGCAGGGCTTTTAAGCGCGCCGCTCAGGGACCGTTTCGGGGTGATTCATCATCTGGAATTTTATTCGGTTGAGGAATTAAAGCTGATTATCCTGCATTCTGCAAGGATTTTAGAGGTAGCGATTGAGGAAGAGGGTGCTTTCGAGCTTGCCAGAAGAAGCCGGGGGACGCCGCGCCTTGCAAACCGGATTTTGAAGCGGGTCCGTGATTTTGCACAGGTAAAATACGACGGTATCATTACCAAAGAGGTTGCCAACATTGCACTGGATTTATTGGAAGTGGATAAATTGGGGCTGGATCATCTCGATAGAAATATTTTATGGACGATGATTGAGAAATTTAAGGGCGGACCGGTAGGACTGGACACGCTGGCGGCGGCAATCGGGGAAGATGCCGGCACGCTGGAAGATGTCTATGAGCCGTATCTGTTGAAAAATGGCTTTTTAAACAGGACGCCACGGGGACGTGTGGTAACAGATATGGCATATCAACATTTAGGGCTTGAAATTCCTTCCTAAGCTCTATATAATAAATATTGTATAGATTATTTATAATGTCGGCATATTTTGTAGTTGGAGGAAAACCCAATGTCAATGAAAACGGATACGGAGGTCATTATCGGAGGAAAGGTCTTTACTTTGAGTGGTTATGAAAGTGAAGAATACTTACAGAAGGTCGCTTCGTATATTAACAACAAAGTAACTGAATATGGTAAGGTTGACAGTTTTAGAAGACAGCCATTAGACACGCAGAATGTATTGCTGCAGTTAAACATTGCGGATGATTACTTCAAGGCAAAACAGCAGATTAGTCTTTTAGAGGAAGAATTGCAAACCAAAGAAAAAGAAATGTATGATTTGAAGCATGAATTGATTGCCTCTCAGATTAAGTTGGAAAATACGGAAAAAAATGTGAAAACTCTGCAAAAAGAGGCTAATGAGAATGCGAAAAACATGGTCCGTCTGGAAACGGAATTAAAAGAGTTGAAAAAATAACGCATGGCTGTCTTTTTTAGGCAGCTTTTTCTGTAATAAGTTTATGGGACGCGGCGGTATCATATGAAAAAGATAGAGTTGCTGGCGCCTGCAGGAAATTACCGGGCGTTTATCGGGGCGCTGAATGCGGGAGCGGACGCCGTCTATTTAGGCGGAAATCAGTTTAGTGCGAGGGCTTATGCGGATAACTTTTCAGAAGAGGAAATTTGCATGGCGCTGCGTTATGCGCATATTTTTGGGAAAAAAATATATCTGACCGTCAATACGTTGATGAAAGAGAAGGAATTTCCTTTGCTGGATGCGTATATTGCGCCCCTTTACGAGGCGGGGCTGGATGGGGTGATCGTCCAGGATTTAGGCGTTTTTCGGTATATACGGCAGCATTTTCCCAATATGGCGCTTCATGTCAGCACACAGATGATGATTACCGGTACGCTTGGGGCTTTATTCCTAAAGAAAGAAGGAGCTTGTAGAATTGTGCCAGCCAGGGAATTGTCCCTGACGGAAATTAGAAGCATCAAAGAAAAGACCGGGCTGGAATTGGAGTGCTTTATTCATGGGGCAATGTGTTACTGTTATTCCGGCGGCTGCCTTTTCAGTAGTATTTTGGGCGGCAGAAGCGGAAATCGGGGAAGATGCGCCCAGCCTTGCAGACTGCCTTATACGATTGCGGATGAAGACGGTAGGACAGCCCTTGGGGAGGCATATCCGCTTAGCCTGAAAGATTTGTGCACGATAGAAGAGATTCCGAAACTGATTGGGGCAGGGATTGATTCGTTTAAAATAGAAGGCAGGATGAAGAAACCGGAATATGTTGCGGGTGTGACCGCCCTTTACCGGAAATATATCGATAGATATTATGAAAACGGCGAAGACGCCTATCATGTAGAAAAGCCCGATATGGACAGGCTGCGGAAACTCTATATCAGAAGCGAAGTGCAAAACGGTTATTTTTGGCGGACAAACGGCAAAGAGATGATTACGCTTCAAAAACCCGGCTATGCGGGCAGTGATGAGAATCTGATAAAGGAAATCGAAGCGCAGTATTTACAGGAAGAAAAAAAGCATCCGGCTGCCATCAAGGGAAGCTTTTGTGTGGGAAAACCGGCAATGCTGCAAATAGAAGGGCAGATAAACGGAAAGGAAGTTATCCAAGTCGTATACGGCGAAGACGTGCAGCCCGCAATAAACCGGCCGATGGCGAAAGAAGCCTTTTTAAAACAGCTGCGAAAGACAGGTAATTCCCATGTGCGGATTGTTTCAGAAGATGTGCATGTGGAAGAGGGTGTCTTTATGCCCATCGTCCAGTTAAATGAACTGCGCAGACAGGCTCTAGACGCGTTTGAAGACCAGATCATCACGGCGCAGGGCTTTTCCTTGCGGCGCGGCAGGGAAAAATTGCAGGAAAAGGCGGACAGCGCGTCCCGATCTGCGCTGGGAACAGCGGACAATTCCCCTAGGCTCCATATTTTGGTACGAAACCGGCGCCAGTTACAGATTGTGTCCCAATATCCGTGGGACAGGCTTTATATCGACAGCGATTATTATATACAGGATGTTGACTGGATAAGTCAATATTTGGATAGGATAAAAGGCGCCTCAGTTTATCTTGCGCTGCCCCATATTATGCGGGAAAAGGACAGTCCTTATTTTGAGGCTTTATCTGCTATGCTGCATGAGCAGATAACAGGATTTCTTGTAAGAAACATCGAGTCTGCCGCATGGGTATTATCCTTATCTGAGAAAAGCGGGAAGTCGAAAGCATACGCCATGACGACGGATGCAGGGGTGTATTGCTGGAATAAAGAAGCCGTCAGTTTTTGGTCTGCTTATACAAAGGAAAGTTATCTTCCGTGGGAGTTGAATAAAAGGGAAGAAAAAGACCTGTTAAAAGAAAGTGGGCAACATCTATCCATGATAGTCTATGGGACAATTCCGATGATGGTTACTGCTAATTGCGTAAAGAAAACGGCGGATTTATGCCGACAGAATCATAAAGAATGTCCGATGTATCTAATTGACAGGTATCAGATCCGGTTTCCGGTCCTGTGTAATTGTAGACATTGTTATAATGTGATTTATAATTCGATTCCCTATTCGCTGCATCAGAAAAGAAACGAAATATGGGAATCCGGGCTGTTTGCAGTCAGGTTGGACTTTTTATGGGAAACGGATGAGCAGATACATGGGATTCTGGATTATTATACCGGGAAGGCGGATAGATTTCCGCTTGCCGATTATACGACGGGACATTATAAACGGGGCGTAGAATAAGACAAAAGGACATGGTTATGGCATGGAGCTTTATATTACGGAAATTTCCAGGTATTTTATAGCATTGCTGTTTCTATTCTATACATTGGAATGTTTTTGCGCATTCCGTTATTCTGATGAGGAAAAAAGAAGCGGCATTTATATCAGGCAGACACTATTGATGTTTTTCATCCATTTTTCCTGTTTTATGGTCATCTGCTTTGAAACAGGGGAAATGGAATATCTATTTTTCTATATCCTTCAGCAGATTTTACTGTTTGCGACAGGGGTATTGTTCCACATGATTTATCCAAAGGGGAACAGACTCTTAATCAACAATATGTGTATGCTGCTTTGCGTAGGTTTTGTGATTCTGACAAGACTTTCTTATGAGAAGGCGATGAAACAGTTTTTCATTGTGGCGGTATCGATTGCGGTTGGGATGATAATGCCTTTTTTCGTGCATAAGGTAAAAAGTCTAAAGCGTTTCACCTGGCTCTATGCACTAATCGGGGTAGCTGCGCTGGGTATCGTGCTGGCGCTTGGCTCTGTAACCCACGGTTCCAAAATTTCTTATTCGATTGCCGGCGTTACGTTCCAGCCTTCTGAGTTTGTCAAAATTTTATTTGTTTTCTTTGTGGCGGGGGCATTGCAGGAAACGAACGATTTCCTGCGCGTTACGACTACTGCTATTGTGGCTGGCATCCATGTGCTGATTTTGGTTGCATCAAAAGATTTAGGAAGCGCCTTGATTTTTTTTATCGTGTATGTTTTGATGGTATATATCGCAACCAGAAAAGGGGGTTATCTGCTGCTTGGAGCTGCGGGCGGCTGCGGCGCGGCAATGCTGGCGTTTCAGTTTTATTCCCATGTGCAGGTGCGCGTGCAGGCGTGGCAGGATCCCTGGAGCTGTATCGACGATGCAGGATATCAGATTACACAGTCACTATTTGCCATCAGCAGTGGAAGCTGGTTTGGGCTGGGGCTTTTTGAGGGAAATCCCGGTTCTATCCCATTTGTGGAAACGGATTTTGTTTTTTCGGCGGTGGCGGAAGAGCTTGGAATCGTTTTTGCCATGTGTGTTATCCTGATTAGTATCAGCTCTTTTCTCATGGTCATGAAATTGTCGATGCAGCTAAAAGACCGTTTTTATCAGCTTTGTGCCTTTGGATTTGGGGTTACTTATATTTTTCAGGTGTTTCTGACAATCGGGGGCGGTACGAAATTTATCCCGATGACGGGCGTCACACTGCCTTTTATCAGCTATGGCGGAAGCAGCGTACTCACGACGCTTACCATGTTTTTTATCATAGAAGGGATATGCATGATTGGACAGGATGAAGGAGCAAAACGTGTCAGAAGAAAGAAGAAAAAAGCAAGTAAAGAGCGGGAAGAGCGGGAAGGAAGCGGCGCTTCTGAAGAAAAAACAGAAACTGGAGCTTCAGAACAGGACGAATCGGCAGATTAAGTTTGTAACGGGCATTTTTATCCTGCTATTTGCCGGGATGATGGGCTATACCTGTTATTATGCGATGACGAATAAGCAGGAAATGATTAACAACAGCTATAATAGCAGGCAGGAGTTGTTGATTTCCCAAAATTCCAGAGGGACCATCTATGCCAATGACGGACAGGTTCTGGCAAGAAGCGTTACGGATGAAAACGGCGATGAAAAAAGGGAGTATCCCTTTGCCAATATGTTTGCCCATGTAGTCGGGTATGCCTCTAACGGCAGATTTGGAATCGAGGCGCAGAGCAATTATTATCTGATCCAGTCCAATGTCAAATTGTCCGATAAAGTGGCAAGCGAAGTATCTGGCGAAAAATATCCGGGCGACAGCGTGGTGACGACCTTGGACGTTGCACTGCAGGAAGTGGCTTATCAGTCGCTTGGTGTTTATAAGGGCGCCGTCATTGTAACGGAGCCTTCCACTGGCAAAATCCTTGCTATGGTGTCCAAACCGGATTTTGACCCTAATGAAATTGCGCAGATATGGGATGGGCTGATAGAAGACAAAGAAAGCGGCGTGCTGCTAAATCGCGCCACCCAGGGCTTATACCCACCGGGCTCCACCTTTAAGATAATTACTGCCCTGGAATATATCCGGGAAAATCCTGAGACGTATGGGAATTACACTTATCAGTGTAATGGAAGATTTTCGCTTGGTACGGATGTGATTAACTGTTATCATGGGACGTCTCATGGAAGCGAGGATTTTAGTAAATCCTTTGCCAAGTCCTGTAACGCTTCTTTTGCCAATATCAGTATTACGCTGGATAAAGAAAGGTATTCCGAAACGTTAAAGCGGCTGTTGTTTAATCAGGATTTGCCGGTTGCCTTTTCTTATAACAGAAGCAGGGTAGAGATAGAAGAAGATACCCCGGATGCTGAAATCATGCAGGCTTCTATCGGGCAGGGGACGGACCAGATTACGCCGCTTCACATGAATATGATTACGTCTGCAATCGCAAACGGCGGGAAGCTGATGAAGCCGTATCTGATAGACCATGTAGAAAATGAAAACGGAACCGTGTTAAAACAGTTTTCGCCGGGCAGCTATGGCAGCCTGATGAGTGAGACAGAGGCGGAGGCGTTAAAGCAGTTGATGATGCAGGTTGTGGAAAGTGGTACGGGAACCAAATTAAAAGGGCAGAGTTATACTGCGGCGGGCAAAACCGGTTCGGCGGAATATAACAATGTGAAGACGGATTCCCATGCCTGGTTTACCGGGTTTGCGCCGGTAGAAGACCCGCAGATCTGCGTGACGGTGATTATTGAAGGGGCAGGGTCCGGCGGCGATTTCGCGGTGCCGATTGCGAGGCGGATTTTCAGCGCGTATCTGGAAGAGTAGGAAGGAGCAGGGAGTATATCATGATTGAGGCGACAAGCTGTGGCGGAGTGGTGATTTTCCGTGGGAAGATACTTCTTTTATATAAAAATTTTCATAATAAATACGAGGGATGGGTGTTGCCCAAGGGGACTGTCGAAGAGGGAGAGGAACATAAAGAAACAGCAACCCGTGAAGTATTGGAGGAGTCCGGCGCAAGGGCGAGGATTATCAAATACATTGGGACAAGCGAATATACTTTTACTGCGATGGAGGATACGGTGGAAAAAGAAGTCCACTGGTATCTTATGATGGCAGATAGTTATTATAGTAAGCCGCAGCGGGAAGAATATTTTACAGATTCAGGCTATTATAAGTATCATGAAGCGTATCACTTGTTAAAATTCCCAAATGAGAGGCAGATTTTGGAAAAAGCGTACAGCGAATATATGTATTTGAAGAAAAATAATCTGCTGTGGTATCGTAAATAATGGTAAATAATCCATCTTTTTGTTTCATTTTTTATCATATCGGGTTATAATACGAATATATGTTTAAAATAATAAGGAGGTATTCTATGAAAGCTTCTTCAATGGATACGCATATGGGGAATATTTCGATTGACCATGAAGTCATTGCACA
>JAMPHJ010000029.1 GCA_023663465.1 Muribaculaceae bacterium
CACCGGATAATGATGAGCCGCCCTCCCCGACAATTGTTTCATATCCTTTTGGCAACGCCATAATAAAATCATGGCATCTTGCCGCTTTTGCAGCCTCTACAATTTGTTCATCTGAAGCGTTTGGCATACCAAATTTGATATTATTCTTTATGGTATCTCTAAATAGATAAACATTCTGGAAAACCATGCTTATATTTTTTAGCAGGCTGTCGCATTTATACTCCTTCACATTATGATTTCCGAGAAATATTTCTCCATTATCCACATCATAGAAACGGGCAATTAAATTGCATATCGTAGATTTCCCGCTTCCCGATGCCCCTACAATCGCAGTAGTTGTGTATTGCGGAATGAAAAAACTAATATCATGTAATACCGTCCGCCCGCTATATCCAAAAGATACATTCCGAAACTCAATATCATAATTTTCAGGCGTTATATCTTTTCCATTTTCATCAATATAATCTGCCTGCTCTAATTCGTTCAAACGATCTATCACCGCATCCACGATTCCCAGAATATGAGCCGCATCATTTATATTTTCCACACTTCTAAAAATAACGAATGAAAATAACACAAACATCAGAAATACAGATGTTTCCATCTGAGCGTTATAACTTTGCCATGCACAAAATAAAACCACTCCCATAGACGCCAGCTTTAATGAAAGCAAATGAATACAATTATAGGGAACATATCCCTTTTCAATCTTGATATGTATATCTTTTAATTTTTTGCAGGCATTCCGAAAGTTAGCTATGGAAACTCCCTCTTTACCAAAAGACTTTACAATAGGCAGTCCCCTGATATATTCTATTGCGGCGCCGGACATTTCTTCTGTCGCAAGATTTGTTTTTGGTGCGGTTTTCTCACTGTGAACGCTGATTCCCTTTAAAGCTGCTGCTGAAATCAAAGTGCCAATAACGGCAATCACAATGATAGCCGGGCTGAAAAATGCAAGACACACGATAACTGCCAAAAGCTGGATATATCCATTCAGAACCGCATCAACCATTTTCATGCTTTGTAACTCTAATGTAGACAGTTCCGAGGTAACCCCTGCCAAAATATCGCCTACGCTATTTTTTGCAAAATACCCAAGCGGCACTCTCTTTAATACATCTCCCAACCTGATACGCTGCCTGGCGGCAACTTCATACCCTATGCTTTCCTGCAAAACCGCTTTTCCATAAGAAAACAAAAACCTCAGCAAAATAAGGACAATAATCGCAATCGTTGAAAGCGGTATGATGTTTTGTGGCAATGGCATTTTCCCCCAATAGGACTCCAAAACTTTTCCTAGCGCCCACGCTGTAACCATAATAGGCGCTGATGTCATGACACTTTCAAAAAAAGATAATACTACGCCTAAATACAAACGGTTTTTATATCCTTTGGACCAATTTATAATTTTCTTTATCGTACGAAACATCTACTGCACCCCTTTCTTTGAATTCACAATCCAGTTTTGCGTCCTTGTGTGCGCTTTCCACATATCTGCATAAAGCGGGCAGCGTTCTAACAACTCTTTTTGCTTCCCACAATCTACGATCGTTCCATCCTGCAGCACTACAATCTGATCCGCATTTTGAATGGTTGAAAGCCGGTGCGCAATAACTAAGAGTGTTTTTCCTTTTGATAATTTCATAATAGATTCTTGAATCTGGGCTTCATTTTGCGGATCGGTAAACGCTGTTGCCTCATCCAATATTACGATAGGCGCATCTTTCAAAATTGCACGGGCAATCGCTATACGCTGCTTTTCGCCGCCTGATAATCGCTTTCCCGCCTCTCCTGCCGGTGTGTCATATCCATGCTCTAACTTCCTGATAAAGCTGTCACAGCAGGCGGCTTTTGCAGCCGCATAGACTTCCTCATCACTGGCATTCGGATTTCCAAGCCGGATATTTTCTTTTAGGGAACAATTAAACAGAAAGTTATCCTGCGTTACAAAGCTAATCAGTTCCGAAATCTGCTTTACGCTGATATTTTTAATATTGACGCCTCCAATCTCTATTTCTCCGCCGGAAACATCCCAAAATCGTGCAATAAGCCTTGCAATAGTAGATTTTCCCCCGCCGGAAGGTCCTACCAAGGCAGTGAAACTCCCTGGCGGCATGGAAAAACTAATCCCATGAAGCACATCCTTTTCTTGTGCCATTTCATATGAAAATTTTACATCTTTCACATCTATTCCGGTTCCACCTAGGGAAACTGCCTCTCCTGAATCTGGTAAACTTTGAATATTCATCAACTCATTCGCTGTATTTACGGAAAATTCCATAGCTTTTAATTCATTCACAAAGGTTGCTACTCTCATTAAAGGCGCAACAACGCTCAATGACAAAATCAGGCACATCGCTAAATCCTCCGGAAAAATCATGCCTTTACTGTAAAGCAGCAGACCTGTTGGTAAAACGCCCAATAATGTTGTAGGGAGAATGGCAAAAGCCAGATTCATTGTTTTCCATGTGCTTTTAAACCATTCCAATGTAAAATCCTTGAATGATTTTACCGCATCTGCGAACTTTTCATAGGAACTGCTGCTCTGGTTAAACGCCTTGACAACCTCAATCCCCTCAATATATTCAACAATGACACTGTTAACATGATTATTTGCTTCCATATATTCCGCATATTTACTGTTATAATCTCTCATAAGAAAATACGTTGGTATGATTGAAATAGCGGGCGCAATCAGTATTGACAGCCCCTTACGCCAGTCAATCAGCGTCATCCATACAAATATTACGACAGGGAGTAATAAATTTGACGACAATTCAGGTATCACATGCGCTAAAGGTATTTCAATTTCTTCCACTTTGTCTACAACAATGTTTTTTAAGCCACCAATGCGCCGGTTCATCACTTCGCCAAGCGGGGCTTTCATTAACCGCTTGGCAATTCTAAGCCGAAGTTCCTCTAAAATAGTAAAAGCAGAAATATGTGACAGGACTGTTCCTATTCCATGAAATAAAACCTGCATCAAATATCCTGATGCGCCGGCCATGCACCATAAAACAATGTTTTCCCATATCATTTCCCGCGCAATCAGTAAGCGCAATATTTGATAAACGCAGTAGTATGGTATAAATCCACCGATTACGCTTAATATTGCGCACAATACGGAGAGTATCATTTTTCCTTTGCAGGAATCCGTATAGGACAGCAGCGTACGAAACCAATTTTTTTTCTGTTTTTTCATTCTTTCCTACCTTGATTCGGGTGTCAAAAGGTCTGTTTTAAAAGTTGTGTTGGCATATTGCACAAATATAAGTTTGTATAAACAGCCGATGTACGGAAATAAGAACTTCTAAGTATTCCCGGCATGGGATTTGGCTGTGGGCGCAAACGGTGCGTAGCACCTTTTCGGAACATTCTGTTCCGAAATTGCTAGTTGTTTACGGGAATACTAAGAAGTTCTAATTTCCTTCCAAAAGGCTGTTTATACAAACTTATATTTGTGCAATATGCCTTCTATGTTTATCGAACAGACCTTTTGACACCCGAATCCTACCTTTCTCTAAATTTATAAAATAAAAGGATAGTTAGTTTTGGCTAACCATCCTCATAATAGCATCTGTATTTACTTTCTTCTACTCCATGCAGTCTTTTATATACCAATCAGACAAAAGATTTTCTGTATTCAAGTGGGGTTTTTCCTAGTTCATCTTTAAACGCTGATGCGAACTTACTTGGACTGTCATAGCCAACCATACCCGCTATATCAGCTATTTCCAGTGTTTTATCTCTCCTTAATAAGGCGGCGGCATAATTCATCCGGTATGTCCTCATGTATGCAAAAATGGGACTTCCATATACATTCTTAAAGCAATTTTTAAGCGGCGTCAGGGCAATATCAAACTGTTTGGACAGTTCCTCTATTGTATAGGATTTTGTTAAATCCTTTGTCATCAATGCCTGAATAGCCTTTATTTTTTCGACCTGGCTTTTATAAAAATAGGGGCGTTCTTCTTTATGCCCTGAAAGTTCCAACGCATCAAGAAACAGAAGCAATTCCAATACCTTAATGCAGAAATAGTCCTTTTTTATTTTTGCAGGCACATTGTACAGTTCTGAAAAAATATGTTCAACCGCCGGTTCCCTGTGTATCACAAACATACTTGAATCACTGCAGTATTTCTCTGTTATCCTTGCTAAATCCACGGAAAATCCTTTTACAATATCAGGTAATTCCCTGGCGGCAGTTTCCAACTCAAATCCAATGGAAATACCCTGATAATGACACAATGGAAACACAAACTCTCCTGAATGGTTCAATCGTCTGTCAACCCTCAAATCCCCTGCTTCCAGGTAGCCATACGCATCTTTTCCCACTTCATGCTCTATTCTGCCTTCCCTGCAATGGTCGATGCAAAGCAGATTCGTATTCGCCTGAAAGCCTGATACACATTTACTCATATGGAAATCATGGTACATCAATGTAACACCGGAAAACACATGGTACATAGTCATTATGCCTTCCCCTGTTTCATCATGGACTTTCATAATCTGACAGTCTTCATTTTCAATAATGGTTTCGACATTGGAACCGTAGCTTATTTTATCTGAAATCCCAGGCATGGTGTCTCTCCTTAATCTTGGTTAGTTTTGGCTAACTTAAGTATATTTCTTTTCCTTTTCTTTTTCTACTCCAAAAAGTCTTTTTTGCACCATTTGGGTTGTTGTTTTATTAGGATTGTTGGCGGTATTTCCTCTTGGCTATTGACAATCCGCATAATACATTGTAATATATCAATGACCATATTATAAGAAAACGGTCACTAAAACATTATGCCAGTCTCATTCAGGGAAGGAATCTATATGCCGGCATCATTTACGAAAAAACAACAGGAAGAAATACGGGAACAGCTTTTCCACGAAGGCATAAAGCTTTTTCGCACCCTCGGCGTACAGCGCACGACGGTTTCTAAGCTGACCGCTGCCTGCGGAATTGCAAAAGGCAGCTTTTACAGCTTTTATGAATCCAAAGAAGCGTATATTCTGGCGCTCTCCAAGTGGGCTGAAACGAAGACAGAAGAAATGCTCAAAGAAAAGCTCGCTGGACGCAGCCAAATGTCTGCGCACGAATTTCTTGAATTTTTCAGGGAATACCTGTATTCCGAATATGACCTTATGAACGGTCTGACCGTCGATGATTTTCTCTGGCTGAAAAACCATATGGCGGACGCCGGTTTATTCAACCCCATAGACCAGATGGCTCTGGCGAAGGTATGGCTCTCGCTCATTTATGATGTGAGGGAAAATATCGACTGCGGTACAGTGGTAAATTTAATCAAGTCCATATACGCCATGCGTGAACACAGGGATACTTTAGTGGAAGCCTCCCTTGATAACAGCATCGAAATCATGCTGCGGGTGTTGGAAATTTATATATCGGGAAAAGGAACATTATTATAAAATATTTTGAATTTGGAGAAAACAACACAGAAATACTTCATAAATCCTGTCTTTTCTATAGACTCCACAATTATTCGATTGATTTAAGCGACTCTGTCAGGCTGACCTTTTTTAATTTAACCCGCATCACCATTTGCACAAGCAATGGTAACTGCATTGCTTGAGTTTCACCTCTATTGCAGCCATTCTGTAAAACTATGCTTCCCACTCTCTAATTTAAGTGTTTTATCTCCCAAAATCACAATTACCTCCGCATTAGCAGGAATATGAAATTCATACGTGATTTGATTATCCTCAATTCTCCATGAAGAGGCAATGCGGCCAATCGGGGAATCATAAGCGGCGTTGACATGACCCAGCCGCCTGTCCGGATATGGCTGAATAATAATATCTCCATGTTCCAGACAGATTCCTGCTACGCTGTCAATCAACCAGCCTGCAATAGAACCATATGCGTAATGATTCATGGATTCCACTCTCTTGACAGCATCCTGATACGCATCCCAGCTTTCCGGAACTGTGGTTGCACCCTGCAGTACCGGATACAGCCAGCCGGGTCTCTCTCTTTGGAGTAAAAGGTCATAGGCTTTCTCCGCATGGCCATATCGGCAAAGCACCCGGCATAGTTCATGCGTTGTCAAAAAACCTGTTCCAATATGATTTTCATTCTCATTTATCAGCTTTGCCAAAGTTTCAACCGCTTTCTCTTTTTCGTCTTCGTCCAACAGGCCAAATGCTACCGGACGGACATAACGACACTGCCGCCTGCTTGACTTAATCCTGCCATCCTCTACAAAAAGCTGACGATAAGTCTCTTTTGCTTTCCCGGCTGTTATCCGATACTTTTCATTATTTCCTGATTTATGCACGGTTTCCGCAATTTGAGACATCAGCAGATGACTATAATACATATAAGCTGTGCTGACCTCTAAATCTCCGTATTTACGCAGATTGCGACGATATTCTGCCGTGTCAGCTCCCGGTTCCAGCCACTCGCCCCAAAGCCACTCATGGTCCAGCGTGTAAGGCTGCATAGCTTTTGGCACGATACGCTTATTTGCCCGCCGCATAGCACCGCTCCGACTTCTGCGGTATGCCATCCATTTTGTCAAGGGCTCATATAACTCCCGCATCATGGTATCATCGCCATAATGCCGATATAACGCCCACGGAATAATCTCGAAAGAATCACTCCAGCCAATCCCTCCATCCTCTGCGGTTTTTCTCAAAGCCGAAGTCGGAGCAATCTGCGGCACACAGCCATCTTCAAACTGAGCCGCCGCCTGTTCCTTTAACCATTTGGCATAGACCGGATAACAGTCCATCAAGTACATCGCTGTATGAATAAATGTCTGACAATCTCCGGAATAACCGGCTTTTTCTCTGGTCGGACAGTCGGTAGGGATATCGACAAAATTCCCTTTCATAGACCATACGGCATTCTGAAAAAGCCTGTTCACTTCTTCCACTCCACAGGTAAAAAAAGCCGTCTGCCGCATATCCGAATAAAGGGCATACGCCTTGAACCATTCTTTTTTTATCGTAAAATCCGCTTCTACCTTAACATAACGGAATCCCATATAAGTCTTAGTGGGATGATAACTGTTTTTCCCAGCCTTGCAGATATAGACAATCTGCTGCCGAACCGGTCTGCCCCACGCCTGAAAATTATCTGTGGTAAAATTTCCGTTACCATCCAGCGTCTCCCCATGAGTCAGGACAAGTTTCTGTCCGTTTTTTCCCTCAAACTCAAAATCAATAACACCTGCTATGTTCTGCCCAAAATCAAGAACAGTCTCACCTGCAGGCGTCTGAATAAGTTCCGGGACAAAACATTCATGCAGCTTCACAGGTACAGTATCACGGCAAATCAGGCAGTCAAAACTAAAGTTCCTGACAGCGGGCTTATGCCATGTCATGGTTTTCTCTTTCCTTGCGTCATAATGTTCGCCAGCCATCATATCATTCAGACCAAGCGGACCGTCAGTCGAAACCTCCCAGCTCTCATCTGTCATAACAATCGGAACATCGTCAATCTCCAACTGGGCAAGCAGGGCAATATCGTCTCCGTACACATGGCGGTATTGACGATACCCCATCGAGCCACGGTACCAGCCGTTTCCCAGCGTTGCCTCTAAAATATTATTCCCTGATTTCAGATATGCGGTTACATCAATAGTTTCCACCAGCAGACGGCGATTATATTGCGAAGTTCCCGGCAGCAACCACGCATCAGTGATTTCCTGACCATTCAGCCGGACATTCACGATACCATGTGCAGTCACATATAATCTCGCCCTATGAAAAGACTTATAGACTATAAATTCCTTTTTAAGATAAGCGCCTCTGTCGTATGTCCGCAGGTCAACGCCGGGAAGCATCAGCTTATCCCGCAGATTCCAAAGAGCTTTTTGAATAAAGGATTTCTTCAGAACCTCCGGGTCAATCCAGTACGCCTGCCATTGATTCCAGCCAATCCCTGTTGTCATGGCAATTTCAGCATCTTCGGAAATACAACCTGTTTCATCTGTTACTTTTATTTTTACAATATAATCTGTTTTGTATGCAAGTTCTTTTTCAGATTGCCAGAACATATCTGATGTCATGACCTTACCACTGTTTTCCACGCTTTTGCCGTCTAACAGGATTTCTGCCTCATATGCGGTCTGTCTGCCGCTTCCGCCGAGTGTCCATGTCAGTCTGACCGGCGAAACAGATATTCCAAAAGGCTTCTCCAAGTGATTAATCTGTAAATTTTCAATATGAAGCATATATCTTTCCTCTTTAAACATTCCGGAACTGGTTTACTGTTATAATACAGCTATTTATCCGCCGTCAGCCTCCTAATTATGTCAACCGTTTCAGAGGCGTTAATCATTAGCTGTTTTTTCGTTACTTTACCGCTCTTTAGAGCATCGGCAACCCCTTTATAATCATATGGCGAACCCGGCATGAATAAATTCCCGCCAGCCATGACCGCTCCCGCCGCAGCTGCAATCGGCCAACGGCATCCTTTTTCCGTAGCGTAGTCCGCAATGACCCAATCGCTCATGACAATCCCATTAAAACCGGCTTCTTCCCGAAGATATCCCTCAATCAGTCCACGGTGTTCAGCGGTATGAATACCATTAATTAAATTATAGGAAGTCATGACTGCCATAGGCTTAGCTTTACGGACTGCTATAGCGAATCCTTTCAGATAAATATCCCGAAGCGCCCGCTCACTTACCTGGCTGTTATTCTGTGTGCGGTTCAATTCCTGGTTATTGCAGGCAAAATGCTTAATCGTCGCTCCACAGCCGGGATGCTTTTGAATACCTTGAATTACGGCTGCCGCAATTTCCCCGCTCACGACCGGGTCCTCCGAATAATACTCAAAATTTCTGCCGCAGCGGACATCCCGCTGGATATTCATGGAAGGTGCAAGCCATAGATGCACTCCATACTGTGCCATTTCGACAGCGACAATATCACCGCATCCTTCTGCAAAGTCCGTAGAAAAGCTCTGTGCAACAGCAGTGCCAATCGGTATGGCAGTAGTCGGCTGCGATAAGACGGTATCCGTTTTCTTAGGGTGATAGCCAAGGCTTTTCATAAACCAGACAATAAAGCGCGGCATGAGTTTTAGCTGTGATTCCGGCAAGGCTACCCCAATAGCATGGGCATTGCCCTCTGCATCCCGCACATACTCCTTACTGATACGCACTCCGCCCGTGCCGTCCGCCATCACAACAGACGGTATTCCCAACGATTCTCCCTGCATAAATGTCTGACCTGCCGCTCCCGCCA
This sequence comes from Muribaculaceae bacterium, assembly GCA_023663465.1. Lineage (GTDB taxonomy): Bacteria > Bacillota > Clostridia > Lachnospirales > Lachnospiraceae > UBA3282. Next base: position 9,211 of record JAMPHJ010000029.1, read on the forward strand.
CAGTGAAAGCTGCATTACCGATAATACTTTGGATGCCGCCTTTGGGATTAAATGCGCCCAGATTCATTTTAATCAGTTGTTCCTCTGTCATACGGCTGACAGCTTCGTCAATCTCCGGCATCCGAATATGAGGCTTGCGGACAGAAACCGCATTCGCCGACAGCCGGAGCGTTTTTACATTATCAGACGCCTCTTTTACCTGTGTGTTCCTCTCCGGCACAAAATCATTAAAACCCGGGTCACCGAAAAGTTTCGCAAAATGTCCGCATACTATTTCCCGGTCATTGCAGACGACTCCGGCGACTGTGGTATGCCGGCTGTCCGCGCCAACCCGGTAAATATAATTTCCATCCTCCAGAATATAGCTTTCCGTCTCTGAATTATAAGAGGCAAGGTCAGAAATTGCATAACTGACAGATACCCGCTGCGTCTCCCCCGGCTGCAGCACAGCCGTTTTGGCAAAGCCGACAAGCATCTGATAAGGCTGATTCAACCACCTCTCCGGCACGGAAACATAAAGCTGCACAACCTGCTTTCCGGGATATTTCCCCGTATTAGTTATGTCAACTGAAACCGTAACCCGTTCTCCATCCAGATTAAAATCCACATGTTCCATACTAAATTCTGTCCAGGACAGCCCATATCCAAAAGGAAAAAGCGGCTCGATACCCAACGTGTCAAAATAACGATATCCGACATAAATGCCTTCCTTGTATGCCGTATCATCCTTGCCGCCAAACTCACCTATCTTTGGATGGTCTTTCCATGCGTGCCATGTGGCGGTCAGTTTCCCGGAAGGGTTGCTTTGCCCAAGCAGGATATCCGCCAGAATATTTCCCGTTTCAGCTCCCAACTGGGAAAGAATCAGTATATTTTTAACATTTGCCACCGGGCTTAAATCCACCATGCCGCCCACATTAAGCGCCAATATAAAGTTTTCATATCGCTCATTGCAGGCAAGAATATCCCGTATCTCGGTTTCTGTCAGCAGAATATCCCCCGGAACCGGCTTTCGGTCGCTGCCTTCCCCCGACACGCGGGATAACACATAAACCGCCGTATCGCCTTCCCCATTCAAAGGAAGCTCGTATTCAGGTTCTTTCATTGACCGTCCCATTGCCATCTGAACCGCCATCATCCGTTTCTGCCGCGCCTCTTTTTTGATATCGGCAAAAAACTCTTCTTCCGCTTTTTCAAGCAGTCTGTCGTAAGCATCCAACCATTCATAAGAAGTGATGTTAAAACCTGCGTTCTTTAGTCCTTCTTCCACTGTGACAAAAGGCATATTAACTTCTCCCGAACCGGTTCCGCCCTTAAGCGTGTGCCGCGCCCCGCTTCCGTACACGGCAATCTTTCCAGCGCTGCCCAATGGGAAATGCCCGTCTTTTTTCAAAAGAACCGTACATTCCGCCCCGTTTTCCCTAAAATACTCCGCGTGTTTTTTAATCATAGACTGTATATCCATTTTCCCTCCCATTTCATCGACACAAACGCTTACCGGCTTCCAGACACATTTAGTTCTACCGTAACCGGCTTTACACCTTTACTGGTGACAGTGACTTTCACCGCTCCTGTCTCCGTTCCTGCCCTGACGACTGCCAGCAGACGGCCACGATAACTATTAAAGGTATTGCTGACATACCTCTCATCCGTCTTGCAAAGAGCGCTGCCCAGACCCTGCAGCTTACCGGCGCCCTCCACTTTAACAGTTACAGGCTGTTCTATATAAGGAATCAGTTCCCCATTTTCATCTGTAAATTCAATAGGAAGATAACATAGCGACTGTCCATCCGCTCTTAAATCTTTTTTATGCGGAATTACAGATAATTTCATATTCTTTCCGCCAGTCTTAAGACTATTTCGGGAAATTTCCCTTCCGCTTTCATCTAATGCAACAGCAGTCAATGTACCGGGAGTATAAGCTGTCTTAAAAATAACCTTATATTTCTTTACAGGCTTAGTTCCAATTTCCTTTCCATTCAATTCCAAGCGGACGGATTGAGCATCTGTATACACTTCCACAACCGCTTTTTTTCCTTCGCAGCCATGCCACGTCCAACTGTCTATGGCATTCGTAAACTGCCACGCGCCGGTAGTAGGCTTCTCGTCTGCATGGTTTAGTGGACGCACCCCGATGAAAGGCGTTTTGCGCAGCCCCCACACAGTCTGCATAAAATACATTGCCGCCAGCGGCTTTCCGGTAATATCAATCATCCCCTGCCCCGCTAACAATGGCAGTCCTTTGTAAGAATGATAAGTCCAGTCGCCGATACATGCCTCGCCCAGATAATCCCATGCCGACCAGACAAAATCGCCCAACACTTGTGGATACTTCTTCACGCGCTCCCAGTTGTAAGGCAGGTCCGCCGCCATGGTTTCACTTCCGACCATCAGCCGCTCCGGATAATTTTGCACATCATCGTCATATCGGGAAGCGGCATAGTTTAAGCCCAGAACGTCCAACCCATCGGCAGCGCCCTTACAGGCTTTATCTCCTTTTTTCCCAGCCGCCATATAGAACATCAGGCTGCCCAATTTTCCTGCCATAGCGTTAAAAAATGCAGAACCGGTTTTCTTTTCCTTATAGCCGCCCTTCTGAGGCAGAGGTTCCGCTTTATATTCTCCCTTATCCTTATAGACGCCGATTCCCAGCATAGTGTAAACATTGAGCAGCACATTTACTCCTGCGGTAACAGGGCGGGTATCGTCCAGTTCATGAATATAGTCCGTCAGCATCCGGCAGACTTCCGCGCCTTTTTGTGAAGCGGTCTCGGAAACCTCGTTTCCGTGAGAGTACATGATAACGCAGGGATGATTGAAAGAGGCGTTCACCATTGCGGCAATATCGTTTTTCCACTCTGCGTCAAACCACCTTGCATAATCATGATAGGTCTTAGGAACATACCAGCCGTCAAAAGTTTCATTCATCACATACATGCCCAGTTCGTCGCAGATATTTAAAGTAATTTGAGACGCCGGATTGTGGGCAATCCGCAGGGCGTTGAAACCGTTTTTCTTCAAAATGGAAATACGGCGGTATTCCGCATCATAAAAATCACAGGCTCCCAGCACGCCGTGGTCGTGGTGGATACAGCCGCCGCGAAGCAGGATACGCTGTCCGTTTACCCGCAGCCCCTTCTTAGCATCCCATTCCAGAAGCCGGATGCCAAAGGTATCCCGCCTCTCTCTTCCATCCTTGCGGATTACGCAGGTGTATAGGTTCGGCGTTTCAGCGTTCCACAATTTAGCGTTAGGAACAGTGAACTCTCCGGGTTTACCGGAAGCTATCACAGTCTTCCCATCAAGTATCTCCACAACATCGGCGTCGGCAGTCACTTGAATCACGGCCGGTTCATAAGATTTTGTAGTAATTTGGGGGGCATTAAGTTCATCAATTAAAAGGCTTACCGAACGATAAATACCAGAGCCGGAGTACCAGCGGCAGTTAGGCTCCAGCGAATTGTCCACATCCACGCGCAAACGGTTTTCTCCCGCTTGGACAACATCGGAGATATCCACATCAAAAGCCGTGTAGCCATATTTATGCGCGCCTGCCTTCCTGCCATTAACAGCAACCGTGCAGTTCTGGTACACGCCCTCGAAGTGCAGGACGATTTTCTTATCCACGTCCTCACTGTTTATTTCAAACACCTTTTCATAAGTATATTTCCCACCGGGAAAATAGCCGGAGTTGACGCCGTTTCGGCAACTGCTGCTACGCTGTTCTTCCAGCATGGCGTCATGGGGAAGATTCACCGGTTTCCCATTGCAGGTCCAATTTAGATTCAGTTCATATTTCATAATAATAACCCTGCCTTTCTCTTAATCTGCTCTTCCAAATGCGTTTTCCAAACGTTCATATTCTTCCCTTGATACAGGCATTACAGAACCATGTTTACATCCTTCCGGAAGAGAATATTCCTGCGGCGTCAGTCGCCGGAAATCAGCTGACGCAATCCCTTTCGCAGAGGAAATCAATGGAAAATATCCAACGCCGGCATTTGGACTGGCATACCCATCCATCAGGAGAATATAATTTTCACTGTCGTTGAGCTTATACACACAAGGTCCCTCCACACCATGCTCCCCTGCCACAACTTCCTTAACCAGGGAATATCCTTCTACAATCATAGAACTTTTTTCACATTTAATCGTATGCAACGTGTCGTTTTTGGTAAATCTATAGTAAGTATCGCCCACCTTTACCGTGGTTGAATCAATAAATGAACAATATTTTTTTGCCGGAACGAACCATACCCACTTCTGTTTTTTCAAGTTTTGTTCCTTGGGAACAAGAATCTCGGCTTTTGTGAAATGCCTAAAATCCTTTGTTCTCGTATAGTACACACTCATATCCATCTCTCCTGCCGCAGCGGCGGAAAATGCCATCACATAATCCCCTTTTTCCTCATCAAAACAGACTTTCGGCGCCCATATACAGCCCAGCGAATCATCAATGACCTGCCTTAAACTATCCTCGCTCCAATGAACCAAGTCTTCTGATTCCCATATATGCACCGACTTACTTCCACGCAGTTTGTAATCCCTCCAGCGATTCCGATTCACATCCAAATCTGTAGCAATGATATAATATCTATTGTCTATCCGGGAATGGATAAGATGCGGGTCGCGAGCCGCCTTTGTTCCTTTATCCGGAACCAGTATTGGCTCGTTAGATTTAAGCGGCGTAAAATGCAGTCCGTCTCTGCTAAGCGCCAGATATACATACTGCATATCTTTTGCGACGCCTCTCCATCTGAAATAAGCATATACATAACCATAGTATTCCATTATCTGTCACCTCTTTCATAGAAAGCCCTCATTATTATTCATCAAGTTTATTTTACAATCCTGTTCTTGATTAGTAATGTAAAATACGCTATTATATTGTAAATTTGTAAACTTTAAGGAGAAAATTTTATGGAGACTTATGAATCCTTTTGCAGAACTTTTTATGTTTCCCACTTTTTGCCAATCGCCTATTATGAAAATGACCGTGAACTGTATGTAGCAGGCTTTCCGGAGGACATTCCTACTTATGAATCTGTCCTGCGTATCCTATTGTCAGCCCCTCAAAACCCAGCCGTTTATATGATGCCGGATATGGGGCTGTATGGTCTCGTCCGTTTAAATGATAAAAACGGCTGTTTTGTATTAGGTCCCACCTATAGCAGCGACATTTCCCCCGAAATAATACAGGCTTATATGTCCAAAAACGCCATCCGGCGCAGCCGCAGGAACGATATTACGCAGTTTCTTTGTTCTATTCCGCACTTCAGCTATAATCGATTTATTTACCTTTTGCTGCATCTGCATTTGGTTTTGAACGGAGAAGAGCTTTCTATTACCGAACATTTTGGCATTTCCGACGCGGATATGGAACAGGAAATTGCCTCCCGGCATATCAAGGCGTCTTATGCAACCAGAGACGCCGGGAAACAGCATGGAACTTACTTTATCGAAAAACAGTTATTGGAATATGTACAGCAGGGAAATCCTGAACTGACAAGGCAATTTTTGCTGGATATTGCCGGAAAGCAGCAGCTTACGGAAGGAACATTGGCTGACACGCCTCTCAGACAGGCGAAAAATATTTTTATCGGAACCGTCACTCTGATAGGGAAAGACGGCGCCATTCCCGGCGGTATGGACATTGAACAGACTTACCAGCTGATTGATACTTATATTCAGGAATGTGAGCGGCTTCAATCATTGGATGCTATCAAAAGCCTGCAGTACAATATGGTAATCGACTTTACCAGCCGTGTGCAGCAGGCTAAACTGCCGGATGGAGTATCTGATGAAATTTTTGCCTGCATCCAATATATCGGCGCACACCTGATCGACCAGATTACGGTTCAGGATGTGGCTGCTTCCATCGGAAAAAGCCGCGCTTATCTTACTGCCAAATTTAAACAGGAAACAGGGCGGACCATAATTGAGTACATTACCGACTGCCGTATGTTAGAAGCCAAAACGCTTTTAAAATACACCGGAATGTCCCTGGCTGAAATCAGCAGCTACCTCCATTTTTCCAGCCAGCCTTATTTCCAGAATGTATTTCGGAAGTATTATGGTATAACCCCTGCAAAGTACCGTCAGAATCACAAAAAAACTGATAATTTACCGCCTTCCCATTAATATACAGAAAAAGCAATGCCTCCAATGGATAATTTTATAATAAAATAGCTGATTTTACATTACAAATCAATAAAAACATTGTACTATATCAGCAAACACATTATTTTAATAGGGAAATACAAAATCTCACCAATTATAATCTATCTTACGGAGGACACTGCTAATGGAACATATTTGCAACCCGATGAACCTTTCCTACAAATACCAATTTCATGGTAAATTTTACGGTCATGCCATCTGCCGGGAAGCTGCAGACCCATCCATGATTCTGTTTCATGGGCGCTACTATCTTTTTCCGTCCATGTCGGCTGGATTCTGGGTATCAGATGATTTGACAGAGTGGCAATACTATCCGCTTAACAATCTTCCCATCCATGACTATGCCCCCGATGTGCGCGTAATGGGCGAATATATGTACTTCTGCGCTTCCAAACGCAACAGCAAATGCCCTTTCTATCGGACGAAAGACCCCTGCTCAGGGCAGTTTGAGCGTGTTGCCGCCACACTGACTTTTTGGGATCCGCACCTGTTTCAAGACGATGATGGCCGGATATATTTCTATTGGGGCTGTTCCAACCAAAAGCCTTTATATGGCATTGAACTGGAACCCAAAACTATGGCTCCCATCGGTAAACCTAAGGGATTGATTGAAGGCGATACGACGCATCACGGCTTCGAGCGCAATGGGGAAAACCATGTGATGTCGCCGCCCCAGACATTTGGCGAACGGGTTATGCGTATGCTTGCAGGCGGGAGCGCGCCATACATTGAAGGTGCGTGGATGAACAAGCATAATGGAAAATATTATCTGCAATATGCCGCTACCGGTGCGGAATATAATGTATACTCTGACGGCGTTTATATTGGCGAGAGCCCCTTAGGACCGTTTACTTATGCGAAAAATAATCCCTATTCCTACCGTCCCGGCGGGTTCATGCCCGGTGCGGGGCATGGCAGTACCATGGAGGATAAGTTCGGAAACCTCTGGCATACATCCACCATGCGTATTAGCGTAAATCACAACTATGAACGGCGGATTGGGTTGTTCCCCGCCGGTTTTGATGAAGATGGCGAACTGTTCTGTAATCAGCGTTACGGCGACTGGCCTATCCGGATAGAGAAGAAACGCTTCGACCCATGGCGGGAGCCGGACTGGATGCTGCTTAGTTACAAAAAGACTATGACTGCCTCCTCCTCTGTACCTGATCATCCGGCGTCTCTGGCGGCGGACGAATGTGAGCGCACATGGTGGAAAGCGGCGTCAGAGTGCGGCGAATGGCTGCAGATTGACTTAGGCGAGGCAATGACCGTCCACGGCATCCAAATCAATTTCGCAGATGACAGTCTGCATATACAACCACCGGAGGGTGCAAAATGGGGCGGAGAATGGCCCATCAAGCGTATTATCGACACGGAAAACCATAAAACACGTTGGAAGCTGGAGGCTTCCCTTGATGGAACAGAGTTTTTCACTCTCTGCGACAAAAGCCAGGTGGAAACAGACCTCTCCCATGACTTCATCTGCATAGAGGACGGCGTTTTGGCACGCTATCTGCGGTGTACGATTGTAGAGCTTCCATTCCACCAAGCCGCCGCCATCTCTGCACTGCGTGTATTCGGCTTATCGAAATGCCCGAAACCCCGACAGGTTTCCGACATAACAATCAATCGCAGCGATATGGACATGGATCTGTCCTGGGCAGATAACGGCGATGCCGTCGGGCATGCAGTCCTGTGGGGGCATGCTCCCGACAAATTGTACCACAGTATCATGATATATGGGAAAAACACCTGTCATATCGGCGCACTCAACAAGGAACAGACTTGCTTTATCAGTGTGGACGCATTTAACGAAAGCGGTATTACGCACGGAAAAACAAGCGGACCATTTTAATTTTTAGAGGAGGAGGACACTATGACATCACAAAGCAAACAGGGCTTTTTAGAAAAAAATTTTTGGAACAGCAGGATTACCACGGAGGACACAACGTTTAAGGAAAAGGCTTTCGGCTATCTGTTAGGACCGGTAGGCGCACTGCTGTTCAATGCAATCGTCAATGGTTATATCAACGTTTACTACACGGACGTTTTGGGGCTGACCGCCGTAGCGGGCGGCGCTTTCCTTGCCACGTTCCCACTGATTTCCAAAATTCTTGACGCTGTGACCAATGTGTTTATGGGATATTTAATTGACCACACAAAGACAAAGCAGGGCAAGGCACGCCCATATATTCTGCTGGGTGCAATTCTCATGCCCATTGCCGGCATCCTGATGTATGCAATTCCCAAAGCAAGCATGGCTGTCCAGCTTGTCTGGATTGTTATTTCCTACAATCTGTATTATGCTATCAGCTACACCATCTACAACATGAGTCATAACATGATGATACCGCTCTCCACTAAAAATTCCAGCCAGCGTGCGACACTCTCCACTCTTGCCAGTATTTCCAATATTGTCTTTGCAGGTACGCTGGCGGCGACTCTGGTTCCCATGCTGGTGCTTCCGGTAATCGGCGTAGACCAGACAAAATGGATAACTATGATATGTATTGTCGCTATCTTCGTACTGCCTCTGGGTTTGTTGGAGTACTTCTTCACAAAGGAGAGAATCACGGAGGCGGAAAATGCGGAAACTGCCGAAAAAAAAGAGGAAATTCCTTACACAAAACAGATGAAATCCTGCTTTACGGATAAATACATGGTTACAGCGCTGCTGATTTTTGCCATCACGCAGTTTATCGCCTATATGCGCAGCACCAGTCTGCTCTACTATTGCAATTATGTCCTTGGCAGCTACAACGACGGCATCACTCCTACCATATTACAGGTAATAGGCGGTCTCCCTATGGGGCTGGGTATGTTTATCATCATCCCGCTGACAAAAAAGTTTGAAAAACGTACACTGTTCCTCATCGGAAACGCCTTGACCGTAGCGGGAGTTGCCATCTGTCTGCTGGCTCCTGCCAATATGACCATAGTTATTATCGGACAGGTCATAAAGAATATCGGAACCATTCCAAACTCCTATATCTTCATGGCTTTCTTTGCAGACTGTCTGGATCACTTTGAACTGACTCACCATTTCCGCTGTGACGGATTCGGCATGTCCGTGTACAACATTATCGTTACAATCATGGTAGGGGTTTGTACCAGTGTTTTCAACCTGATTCTGTCCCGCACCGGATATGCAGCGCCCACTCTTATAGACGGAGTAACTGTGGCATCAGTACAGTCACAGGCAACCATAAACGGCATTCTCGGTTCCTATTACGGCGTGGAACTCATTGGGGCGACGGTAATGATAGTTATGTTCTACTTCCTGAGGGTAGAGAAAGTTTTAAAAACAAATAGCCAATAAACAATGTAAGCAATTGCAGAAGATAGTATAAATGACTTAGCTATTGACAATCCGAAAAATACAGAGTAATATATCAATGACCGCTTTTAGTAAAAGTGGTCATTGATACGTTATGGCAACAGTAAAGGAGAAATATTATGAACTGGTTAAGGACAATATTGGACAGCATTATCATATGCATCGCTTTTAACGGCGTAGTCGCCTTCATCTGGCTGTTGGAGCCCATCGGCTTTTCCGTCATGCTGCCAAAAGGAATCAACACGCCGCGCGAAAATCTCACTAAAGCGCAGTTAAAACCGCTCAGACTCATGGAATTAATTTTATATCCAATCTTACTGGCATATATAATTTTAAGCGCCTATGAAGCCGGAATAAACGGATTCTGGAATCTGTTTTTTACCGCATACATAGAAAACCTCTGCTGGAATTTTGGAGACTTTTTCCTGTTAGACTGGCTGCTTCGCGCAAAATATACGGACCGTATTATGGTGCCGGGCACAGAAGACAATGAGATGTGGAAAACCGGACCCTGGATGAAAAAATTCGGAATTTTTGACCATTGGGTAAAAGGTCCGATTTTATGTATTCCACTTAGTTTGGTTTGCGCCGGGATTGGGATGCTTATCAGATAGATTTCTTAGAACTTTGGTAATTTGGCAAAAATATCAGAACCATATTTCAATGTGTCTGCAAGTATTGTGCCAAACGTTGTAAACGTCAGCACAATACTCGCAAGACTAACAAGTTCGTAAGACGAATAAATTCATCTATGAAAAATAAGCTGTCTGGCTTATTTTCAACCTATCCCCCACTCCTGGCTAACCATCTGCAGTTTTACCATATGGGGATAGACTACGCCTGTGTTCATTAATTCATCAGGCGTACCCTGTTCTGCAACTGTACCGTCTGAAAGCACGACTACCTTATCCGCGCCGCTTACGGTACGCATACGGTGGGCGATAACAAGAACCGTCTTATCTTTTATCAGCCTTGATAAAGCAGTCTGTATCAAGGTTTCGTTTTCTACGTCAAGGCTTGCCGTCGCTTCGTCCAACAGGATAATAGGCGCGTCTTTGAGGAAAGCGCGGGCGATTGAAATACGCTGCCTTTCCCCGCCGGAGAGTTCGCAGCCGTTTTCACCTATCATACTATTATAACCATTTGGAAGTTTTGCGGCAAATTCTTCGCAGTTTGCCAGTCTTGCAGCGGCGATTACTTCTTCATCGGTTGCGTCTTTGCGTCCTATTCTGATATTTTCCATGATTGTGTTATTAAAAAGCGTCACATCCTGAAAAACGATAGAATATAACGATAACAATGTTTCCGGCTCTATCTTGGAGATATCCATGCCGCCGACGGTTATCTTTCCCCTGTTTATATCCCAGAATCTCGCGGCAAGGCGTGATACCGTAGTTTTTCCGCCGCCGGACGGTCCGACTAATGCGGTAACTTCCCCTTGTTTTGCGGTAAATGACACATCTTTTAAAACCGTTTCCTCTGTATTGTAGGAAAAGCCTACATGGTCGAAAACAATATCATATCCTTTGTTTGACATTTGGTTAACGTCCGTCTGGATGGGGTGGTCAAGAATTTCATTCATGCGGTTTATGTTGGTCTTAGTAGAAATTACCGCGGCAAGATTTTGCAATGCGCCCTCAAGCGGGGCATATAACCTTGAAGCAACAAGCAGGAACATAAAAAACAGGGGAATATCAATTTCACCGCGGATAAGTAATGCAGAGCCTACGAGCGCAACTGTGGCAATGCCGAATTTTAATATTAAAGTGGACGAAACGACAAATACGGCCGTACCAAGTTCTGTAATAATGTGTCGCTTTTCCGCCTCATCAATTTTTTTATTCAGGCCTTTCAGATAATTTTCTTCTGCATTATAAGCCTTTAAATCCTGCAAACTTTCGATGCACTCCTGCACGCCGTTTTCAAGCGCGACATTTGCGTCTACAAACTTCCGGTTGAAATATTCCTGAATACGGGCGGAAAAAAGGGTAATCGCAAATGCAATCGGAAGCACCCAGACTGCCGCAAGCGCCATACGCCAGTCGTAGGCAAAAAGGCAGATTCCTATCAATGTTGTCGATATAAGAGAGCCTGCCAGAGCGGGGAAATAATGGGAAAATGCCGTTTCAAGCGTCGCACAGTCTCCCATGACGGCATTTGTTAAATCCGCAAGGTCTTTTTTGCCAAAAAAAGATAACGGTATTTTGCGGAGCTGTTCTGCAAGTGAAATACGCCGCACCCCGCTTTCTACATAAGTTGCCAGGTAAGTTGCGTTATACTGAAACCATGTGACGACAAATATAAGGGCGAGGCAGACCAAAACGCCCGCCGCATAAAAAGCAATGCGGTTTCCGTCCATGTTTCCATTCATCAAATCAAGAACAAAATAATACAAAAGCCCGACAGGAAGCATAAGCGATATGTCCTGCGCCACACAGGCAAGACAGCCTTTTATCAAATCAATAGCCCCCTGCCTTGATAATGCAAAACGTCTTTGCAAATTTGAAATCAGTGATGTCTTAATCATGCGTTTACCTCCATTCTGCTTTTTTCATTCGGGATTTTTCCGGCGGTTTCTGAAGAAATCCGCCACGTTGCCGCTTCGGAATAATTTTCCCACATACGCGCAAATAATCTATTTTGCGCTATTAACTCGCCATGTGTGCCGCTTTCTGTAATTTTTCCATCCTGTAATACATAAATGCAGTCTGCATCCGTAATTGATGAAAGCCGGTGCGCAATCATAATAACGGTTTTTTTAGGCGAAACTTGATTTGCCTTAGAATTTTGGTTCGCCTTGGAATCTTGATTTACATGCGAATCTTGATTCATAGGCGAATTTTTATTCACCTTCGAGAGGGCGGATAACGCCTGCTGGACGCGCACCTCGTTATCAGGGTCGGCAAACGCGGTCGCTTCATCAAGAATTAAGATAGGCGCATTTTTCAAAATGGCGCGGGCAATGGCTATTCGCTGCTGTTCGCCGCCGGATAAATATACGCCGTTTGTACCTACAACCGTATCAATGCCATTCGGTAATTTTTCAATAATATCCATACATTGTGCCGCTTCAAGGGCATCTGCGACTTCTTCGCGTGTAGCTGACGGCTTACCCATACGCACGTTTTCTAATATAGACGTTTTGAGAAGGCGGCTGTTTTGAAACACAAAAGACACCTTATCCATCAGCGCTTCTTTTGGGATATCCCGTATATCTGTATTTCCTATCAATACGCGCCCCTCATCCGGGTCAAAAAACCTCGTCACTATATTAGCAAGCGTGGTCTTGCCGCCGCCGGACGGACCGACTAAGGCAATCGTCTGTCCTGCCGGAATGGATAATGAAACATCTTCCAACGCATTTTTTTCACCGTCATAACTGTAACTAACGTGTTCTAAGGTTATGGAATTATCAGGCGGCATATTATTGACCAAAGCAGTCATCCTCGTATTTTCAGGAAGAGGGCTTTCATTTAACACTTCGTCAATTCTGCTGATTGCATCACCTACAATCATTTCGTCCTCACTCATATACATTATTTTTGTTAACGTTATTCCGATAACAGGGGTAATGACAATGTAAAAGATAATGTTCAACAGTAATTCATTTGTCACGCCGCCCCTTGTAAAAATGACGCCTCCGGCAATCAGAAACGCAAACACGCCATTGATTGCAGTCGTATAAAACATCATTGGCAGGCGTAATGAAATTGTATAGGCAATTACCCACTTTTCGTAATTGTCAATCGTAGCTTTAAAGCGTTTAAAAGAAAATATCGTCTGCCCAAAAGTTTTTACAACCGGTACGCCCCTTACATATTCCACCGCTTCATTTGACATATCCGAAAGCGCGTTCTGGTATTCTTTCATTTTTTGTTCCATGCCTTTTCCGGTCATTGACATCATAATCAAAAAGCCCAGAATAACCGGAACAAGACATAGAAGCCCCAGCCGCCAGTCAAACGCAAGCAGCAGGAATAAAAGCCCTATCGGAGTGGCAATCGCGCCTGCTTTATCGGGCAGCCTGTGTGCAAGATAGGTTTCCGCGGCATTGCTGGAAGTATTGACGATTCTTCGCAATTTCCCGCTTCCATACTTTTCTGTCACTCCAAGCGGCAAGGCCGTAATGTGCTGCATGAGTTCTTTGCGGATATTTGAAGCAATCCTAAACGCGCTTATGTGTGAACACATCAACGCGGCTATATAAACAATAATAGATATAACCGCAAACAGTACGGCAGACCAGCCATAACGTGTAACATTTGCTGCCTGTGCGAAATTCGGGGAAACTTCCAGTATGTCATGAATAATGCGCCATATATACCAAAAAGGCACAAGGGCAAGCAGCGCGCTTATTGCAGACAGTACCCATGACAGATAGGTTAAAATTTTGTGTTTCCCCGCATAACCCATCAACCTTGATAAATTAGACTTATTTTTCCCTGAAAAATTTTTCATTATAAAACCTCCTTGAAAATTATTCGGTTAGTTACAACTAACCCATGTGCAAAATTATAGAGCTGTTTTGTCTTAAATCACTGCACCCCATAAACAATTCCCTTCCTAAAAGAAAGATAAATCGGCAGCCCGGCCGCAAAATTCAAAAATCCACCCGCCGTCAGACAAAGCAGCTCCGTCGAAGCCGTACCATATGAGACAATCTGGCAAATCCCGATGATGCCTCCTGCAAGTCCCGCAAAAACTGTCAATCCAATGCTCCCATCTTTTTGTCGTTTTGTGGCGATTTCTTTTTCATGTATGATGCTTAAATATATTACGCGAGCCACGCCGCACACAACCAAAAATAAATCAATATCAGTCATGTAATCCAATACGCTGTGCAGTCCGTTATTCCAAAAATAAACCACGCCTGCACTCAACTGCATCAGCCAGCCGGCGTCACAGATAAGCGCCAAAATCAAAAACGGAATATCCGGCATCATTGCCGTGTAGCGTATGCCTTCTTTCCCTTCCCGCTGAAGCTGCTTGATATGTTCTTCTGTCACAAGCTTTTGGGCGTGCAAAATTTCTTTTATACTTTTCATATTTTCCCCCTTTTCCTTAATTTCCGGAATTTCAAAAGCGGTTAGTTGCCACTAACCACTTTTAAGTCTACCATATGCTGAAAAGTATGTCAAGAAAGTTTCTGTGCATCCATGAAATCATCTATGATTTTCATAAAGTTATCGGTATCAAGCATCATGGCAAGATGCCCGCCGGGAATCTCACGTATAACGACCGGATCTGTCATGGATTCTATAAGGGCTTCTTTTATATCCGCCGTAAATGTTTTGTCATCATCCGGCTCAATAATCAGCGTTCTCCCTTTTAGAAAGGCAAAGTCTTCCTTAGAATGTGTACCGACATGATTCCTCAAATCTCCCAACAGACGCCCCATATGGCACAGGTACTCATTTGTCAAATCAGGTTTCACCTGATTCAGGATTTCCTTAATGGCCTCCTGCCCTCCCGGATTATCTTTAAGATGTTTCTTAAAAGCAAGGTTCATAAGGGCGGGCAGAATAGAGAGCGGCAGCTTCTTAAACTTCTTAATATTTTTCTTCTCTTTCTCCTCATTAAGCATCCGCACCAAACACTCCATGCCCTCAAAGCGAAGAGCGGGCGTCATACTTGCAGTAGAAGTAAGAATAAGCCCCTTCACTACATCGTGATGCCTTTTGGCAATAATCTGGGCAAGCACGCCGCCATAGGATTGTCCCCACAGATATACGTTTTCCGCTTTCAGGGTTCTTATAAGTTCCGCAATGGCGTCTGCTAACTGTTCATTGTTCTTATATGCCAGCGGATAATTGAAATTGATAAGGGAATACCTGTCCATGAAACGCTTTGCAAACGCTGCAAAAGCATCTCCTAACCCTGAACCGCCGGCAAGCATCATAATCGTTGCATTGACCGCCGGAGACGGATTTTTATAATAACGATACTTAAATTCCCCGCCGAGAATCTGCTCCGCCTTAACCGGAGCGGCCTTATTATAATAAGCAAATTCCTTCTTCATATCCACAGATGCAAAATCCATATTAATCCCCCATTCTTTCTCTTCCTGCTGCGTTTTTTGTTAATTTCCTTTCACTATATACGCCGCAAGCGCATTGCAGAATACCCGGATAGCTTCTTCATATCCCGCCAGTTCCAATTCGTAGCGATTTGCCTTCGCAAGCGCCAAAACATTACACATACTTACAACCGCCTCCGGCTTTCCCCGGCAGTCGCCTATTTTAAACATCAGTTCTTCGGCAAAACCGGCGCTGTCGTTCTCGCTGTCTCCTTCCGGAAGGCGCCTTACAATTTGACGCATTTCCTCCGGCGTAAAATAATCATATACTGTTTTCGTATCCATATATCTCTTGAAGAGACAATCTGCGATTTCGCTTATAGATGCTTTTTCAGGCAATGCTTGCAATGGAACCCTTGCTTTTTCCTTGATGCACTGCATAACCTTATAGAAAAAAATTTCTTTGGATGGGAAAAAATTGTAAAAGGTTCCCTTCGCAATCCCGACCTCCATCGCTATTTCTTCAACGGATATATTCTTATAACGCTTGCTTTCAAGTTTCTTAATACCGGCATCCAGTATCTTTCCTGACAAAAGTTCTCTGTCCTCTTCTGAAAAAATCTTCGGCATATTAACCACCCTTAATGACCAATTTTGTTTCTTTAGTCATTTATTGTAGCATTAATTCTTCTTCCTGTCAATAATCTGTGCAAGGGCTGGATTGCATAAGCTGAATTGCATAACTGAATTGCATAACTTGATTTTTAAACCTGATTTATAAACCTGACTTGTAAACCTGACTTGCATAAGCGGGATTTTATTGACAATCCTGACTATGCGCTGTAATATATTAATGGTCACATTATGTAAACATAGCAATTAAAAAATTAACTACGCAGGTTAAGTAAAAAGGGGAGATTTTTATGGAATATATCTGGTATATCATCGCATCTTTGGGCGCGGGAATCGGCACAGGCCTTGTCGGCTCCGGTGGCGGCATGATGATGCTTGTGGTATTTACCGCATTTTTAGGAATGTAAAGGAAGGCGGCTGTTGGAACCAGTACCTTTATTATGACTTTTACCGCGCTGATTGCATCCATCAGCCATATGATGATAGACCCCACTATCGTTTTAGAACGCTTAGACGTGCTTCTAATCTGTATTATAACGGCGACCGCCGCTTCCATTATTTCAGCGCAGTTTGCCAATAAAGTCAACAACCGTACCGTTGGTTTAGTGACCGGTGCGGTTTTGACAGTTCTTGGCGCGGCTATGCTGATTTTAAATTACCTGCCGCATTATTCCAATGCTCATATACGCCTAAATTAGTAAGCCATTGATGCAGATTAGCTGTTACTTAAAAGTAGTTTTTTCCTGGTCTGTCATGTTCTTTGATGTTCCGAAATTCAAAAAAGTGTAAAGCCTTAATAACCCAATAGACTTTACACATTTTATTGTTCTTATTCTTTTATATAATCAATTTCCGTAAGATTAACGCCTGCCGATGTAAGAATCACTTTCAATGATGAATAACGCCGTTTCATTTTTTTATATGCTTCAGATTCTTTATCACAAGATTGCATATAATCTTGAAGCCGCTCAAATTCTTCTACAGAAATTTTTATAACTTCTTGCTCTGTCATAAATATATCACCTGCTTTCATATTGTGCTTGTTTTGTTCAGCTGCCTTCTTTTTATTATGGCTTTCATTGCTACAATATGAGTATATCATAACCAAGATTTAAAGTCTATTCAATTATCAAGGCGGTTTGTTAATGCAAATTATATAAAAACATGCTATATTGTATACAGTAAAATTAACAAAATAGCCTAATCAATTAATAAAGGAGCAACCCTCATGGAGATAAAGCGGATTCCCATTTTCAATGAATTCAAATGCATCGCACAGGACTGTCCGGCAAACTGCTGCCGCAACATTTGGAAGATTCCCATTGACTCTGATATGTATACTAAATACCGCAATGAAAAAGGTATCTGGGGGCTGCTGCTTCGCTGTTTGACCGTGAATAAACAGAATATGACCTCTTTTCGCAACACCTTCAGAGGCTGTCCATTCTGGGGAAGGGATCATCTATGCAGCATACAGAAAAAACATGGAACATCTTACATGCCCAGGGTATGTATCCAGTTTCCCAGGCAGCTTTACAACCTTAAATTTTTCTGCGAAGAAACGATGTACCTTGCATGTCCTGAGGCCGCACGGCTTTTTCTGGTCGCCGCTGCCAAAGGAAGTCCGTATGAATTTACAGTAACAGAAGGCAGTGTCAGCTATGAACCAAACACCACAAACGATGATAGGGAATTTCTGGATTATCTGCTGAAATCGAGGGATGAGTTAATTAAGATGTTAGAAAGCGGCATCCCTTTTGACAGCATGGCTATATTACATTACGGAGAGGATGCGCAAAATGCCTGCCTTAACCAAACACCCCTCCCCAGCCCGAAGGATTACGAATCCCAGGAACATTACCAGATAACCTGCGAAAAAATAGACGAGTGGCTTTTTAACGACTTTTACCACCCAAGACTCCGTACCATATCGCCGCTTTTGTATAGGTTATGCCGAAAATATATCCGGAAATTCGGCCGCCAGGACAGACGAAATCCCACCGCTGCCAACAAAAAACTTGCCATCCTGCAAGAAAGCCTTTATGGAAAAATACCCGGTTTAAAGAACATATTAAACCGTTATTACGAATATTATCTACTGACCAACTTCCTCGATATCTATGAGGATTACAGCTTTTTAAAACACCTGCGCACCGGCATTGGCAAGACACATCTGCTGTGGCTCTTTATCGCCTTATATGCCGAAGACCGGGAAAATATCACCGCTCAAGAGATTGCTAATGTTATGGCTGTGTATGAACAGAGAGCGCCGTTGATTTTTTCATCCTTATTCTGAATATTCAATATTAAGTCAATAATCATGGGCCTTGGTCACTTTTCTTACCCTCTAAACGCAGAGAACAAACCTTTTTTCTCATAAGGCTCACTGCTTACCGATACAACCTCATAACCGGTTTTTGCAACCGCATCTTTCAATTCCTGTTCCGGAATGTCGTTTTCTGCAATGATAACTGTCTGCTTTTTTGTATGCGAGCTTGTTACCTTTTTTACCTGAAAAGTATTTCTCACCGTCTCGTTGATATGCACTTCACACATCCCGCATACCATTCCTTCTATTCCGACTGTAAGTTTAATCATTATTGTTCTCCCCGCTTTCTCATTCATTTTCCGCTTGCAGTTAGTGTAAACTAACTCATGTTTTAAAAAATGTGCCTGCCGGTTACAGCCGCCCACATTTGACAAAAACAATTGCATAAAATTTATTTAATTGTACACAATCTATTTTGTTCTGTCAACTATGCTTTCCCTATGTGATTACGTACATAAACTTCAGGGTATCCAGTAAACTTCAGGGTATCCGGGTCTGTTATATCCGTAAAAAATATCATAATGCTCCAAATCAGGCCATATCTCATACCAGTCAACCCCTTGCTCTTCCAGGCTTTTATTAATTTTTCTTTCCACAACTACAGCTTTAATATCTTTCAATTTTTCAAAGGTTGATACTTCATTATATTTTTCGTACGGTATATGAGCTCCCCAGATTTCTAAACGTTGAAGGGTTTCATATAATTCATATCCGTCACCGTCCTCATAGTAATTTGACAGAGATGCTATTGTATGAGCTCCTCTCTCCCAGATTACAATACATATCTTTGCGTTTATCTCATCTTCTTTCAGTTTTTCATTGACAGTTTCCGCCATATCTGCCAGCAGGTTTTCATCTTCATAATCATTGACAAAATAAAAATAATATAAAACCTCTTCATTTTCATTAAATGCACTATTACAATAGTACACTTTTTCCCCTAATCTATCATAGATTGCCTGTGAAATTTCATCGTCAGCCTCTTTGTTCTTTACCGTGCAGCTCGCCCTAACCTTATAGTACTCCAGGTCCGGCCATACTTCGTACCAGTCGATTCCTTCCTCTTCCGCATTTTGAGCTATCTTTTCTTCGACAACTAAACTTTTGATGTCCGGCAGGTTGATGTATGTTGACGGCTTATTGCCATGACTGGAATTAAAATGTTCATTTCCACCGATATATAGGTTTTGAAGGGATTCATATGTTTCATATACGTCTTCAACCTCATAGTAATTTTTTATGTTTGCTACCCCTGTGTATCCTCCCGGTATTTTTTCGCATATCTCTAAACATATTTTATCTGTTATCTCTTTTTCTTCCAGAACTGTATTGGCAGCTTCTACCATTTTTGTCAGCACATTTTCATAGCTATCATCATATATCATCATCGTATACTCATATATAACAATTTCACCTGAGTTACTTTTGCTATTATAATGTACTTTATTTCTCCCTACCGCTTTATAGATTGCTCTTGAAATATTGTCATTGGGTAGTTTATTTCTTCCGAATTGCAATATTTCCCCACATCCTGTCACGATCAACACTGACAGCAGGGTAAGGATAAATACGCGCATTTTAAACATTCGTTTTTTCATTGTTATTTTAATATAAAATCTTAAAAAGAAAATTTCCTGTCACCAATAAATATTGCCTGCGGTTAAAACATTGCCGACCAATACTGGAACATTCTGTTAATACTTCCTGCATTACCT